>DATFZA010000785.1:0-24578 GCA_035314765.1 Bryobacteraceae bacterium | reverse complement strand
GCATTGCGACCAGGCGAGGCATTATGTGCGCGCATCTGGAGCCGGCTTATGTCGCTAACTATAACCAGGACTCGGCCGCAAGGTGGGAAGCACTGCCGGAGAGCGAGCTTGCTCAACAGCGCTCGATCGTACTTCCACTCTTCCACTCCATGACCGTCCAGATGCAGGACCGGGTTATTGAGGGATTGCTCAGCCTCGCGCGGAAACCATGAATCCCTCGTTGACGCGTAAGAGCTGGGCCGGCGCCTGTGCGGCGTCCATTCTGGTCTTGGCTTACATGTTGCTCTGGTGGAATCGCTTCACTGGGTTGAGCGATGGGCTCTTCCTGATGCACGCGCAGCAGGTTCTGGCCGGGCGCATTCCGTACCGCGATTTTTACTTGCCGATTCCCCCGTTGACAGTTCTGAAAACGGCCTTGGTGGCCAAACTATTTGGCAGCGAACTCATCGCCCCAAGGCTACTCGCAATGCTGGAGCGCACCTGTCTGGCTGGCGCTTTATTCCTGTGGCTAGATTCACTATTTCACAGAGATATCGCGTTAGTGGCAACTGTGGTTTCGATGATCGTATTCTGCGGAGATCTGGCCGATCCGTTATGTTCTTACCACCACGATTCGGTTTATCTTTCGGTGGCGGCGGGCTGCTTCGCCAGCTTTTTAATGCGCGAGACCTGCCGCTGGGGATCGTGGGCCGCCGCGCTGTGCGGCTTCTTCGCCGGCCTCACGTTCCTGACGAAGCAGACCACTGGACTGGGAATCACCCTGACTCTTGTTGTCCTGATCGCTCTGTGCTATTCGGGCAAGGTGAAGCGCGTATTTGTCGCGGGATTGTTCCTGGCCGGATGGCTCCTTCCCGTAGCCGCGGTAAGCGCTTGGCTAGCGGAGAACGGAGCGCTTTCGAGCGCCGTCGGGATTATTTTCGGGAAAGGCGCCAGTAGTAAAGGCCCGCTGTGGACCGTCCTGTCGAGACCCTTGTCCATGCCGATCGCCGGCGGCATATACGCGGAACCATGTATCGCGGCAATCCTGCTATTAATCGCAGCCTGGATGTCAACCAGGAACGGGCGTTATGCCAAGCCGCTAGCGGCGGCGTGCGCCGCTGTGGCCGCCGTCGAAACAGGCCGGCACTTTCTCGCAAATATTGAGGCGCTGGCTATATATCTTGGACTTTTCGGGAGCCTCGCGATTAGCGCCTATTACTTGCTTGAGCGTCTGCGTGGCCCGCTCGATGCCCGGCAGAAACAAAATTGGATCTTAGCCGCGGTGTCCTTCACGGTCAGCTATATGTTGTCGTTGTCCTGGGCGGCGTATCAACCGATGGTGATTCCGTCCCTGGCCTTTTTGATGTGCTTTGCATCCGTGCACGTTGGCAGCCGTGTCCGTCAGGGAATCAAAGTAAGTGCGGTCATGCTGGCAATTGTGGCGATTCTGGTCAAAGTGTCGGTGCCCTACGAATGGGTAAGCTGGACTGAGCCTGCGATCTTCCAGGCGACGCTGGTTTCGTCCCTGCCGGAGATGCGCGGATTGCGTCTTTCCCCCGTCGCCGTTGAGACGATGGACCAGGCAACCAGCGCGATCGAATCGACCTGCCCGCCGAGCGAACATCTGTTCGCATATCCTTACCTGCCACTGCTTCACGTGCTCTCGCACCGGCAGCCTGCCACCTACTCCTACCTCCCCTGGTTCGACGTGACGCCAGACTATGTCGCGGAGGCGGACGCCAAGCGCCTGTTGGAACAACCGCCCTGCGCGATCGCCTACCTTGCCTTGCCATCGGAGACCATCGACAGCAACGAAAAGTGGTTTCGCGGCAAAGCGGACAGCGGGCAAAGAAAATTGGTCCTCGCGATGCTCTCGCTGGCCAAGACCTATAAGATCTTGTGGGATCGAGATCTTCCGGGCGGTGCAAGATTAACTATCTACGGACGAGATGTCCCGGAACCCTCCCTCTCGCTGGAAAGCGGCGCCGAACCTCTTCGCTAGCGAGAATTCCACTGCCGGTACTTCTGCCGCGGCCAGCCATCATCCTGTCCGCTAAGGACCTGTACTCACGAAGCTTGGGCTTGGGAACGCTAACCCCTCGCTTTCCTGCCGCCTCCGCCCAGCCCCGTCGTTTGCCAGCCCCGTCGTTTGAAGTCAGGCTCGAGAGGCTGCTGCATTACGGTACAAACGATTGGATCGCATCGATCACGCGCCGCTGATCGCTCACCGTGAGGCCATTGTAAAAAGGCAGACGAACCAGCCGTTCGCTGACAGACTCGGTTACCGGGCAATCTCCCGGCCGTCCGCCAAATTGCTGCCCCATCTCAGACAAATGCAGGGGCTGATAGTGGAATACGCTCAGGATCTGGCGCTGCTTGAGGTGTTGGATAAAACCGCACCGGCTCTCGGGAGTGGGAAGCAGGACGTAGAAAAGGTGATACGCAGGGTCGCAATGCGCGGGAACGCAGGGCAATTGCACGCCGGCCTGAGCAGCCCATCCAGCCAGTTCTGAACAGTACGTGTTCCAGATTCTCATGCGCGCGGACTGAATCTGATCGCGCGCCTCCAACTGTCCGTAAAGAATCGCAGCCAGGATGTCCGACGGCAGGAAGCTGGAACCTACATCGACCCACGTGTACTTGTCTACCTCGCCGCGGAAGAAGCGCTTGCGATTGGTGCCTTTCTCGCGCAGAATCTCCGCTCGCGCAATGAAGCTGGCGTCATTAATGAGCAGGGCGCCGCCCTCGCCGCAGGTGAAGTTCTTGGTTTCATGGAAACTCAGCGTGGCCAGACACCCGAAGCGGCCCAGCGGTTTCCCCCGGTAAGCGCCGAACAGACCATGGGCGTTGTCTTCCACGATGGCGCAGCCGTGCCGGCCCGCGATATCGACGATCGCGTCCATTTCGCAGCCAACACCGGCGTAGTGGACCGGTAGGATGGCTCGGGTGCGGCTGGTGATCTTGCGCTCGAGCAACCTCTCGTCGAGGTTCAGCGTGTCCGGCCGGATATCGATAAAGACGGGCCGGGCGCCTCGCAGGGCGAAAGCGTTAGCGGTGGAGACGAAAGTAAAGGAGGGCAGAATCACTTCGTCGCCAGGACCGATGTTGAGCAACAGAGCCGCCAGTTCCAGGGCGTGCGTGCAGGAGGTGGTCAATAGCGCTTTCTCAACCCCGAGGCAGCTCTCCAGAATTTCATGACAGCGCTGTGTAAACGCGCCGTCGCCCGAAATCTGCATAGCGTCGATAGCCTGCTGGATATAGGTGAACTCGGTTCCCACCTGGCAGAAACGGTTGAACGGAATTGGCGCCTGGACATCGCTTTGGGCCAGGGCCAGCGCCTGCTGAAGTGCAGCCAGGTCCGGCTCGATTGCTGTTGTAGCGCGCTCTGCGGCGACGCGAGCCGGCATGTCTTCCTAGTCCTAGTTGCCAATCGGAAGCCCTGGAAAGGAACTTTAATCTCCAGTCTGCGTCGCCAGACCTGGCATGGTGCGCCCCACGCGGACGGGGACATTCCCGGACTACCGTTCGGAATCTCTCGCCCTCAGGTATCGTAGGATTGTCCCCTTGGCGGACGGGCAACCAGCCTCAAACACTTAGACCGCCTTCGGAACAGGCACCTTCAGCCGCACCGCCGCCTCCTCCAGCGCTTGCCACACGCCGTCGGATACCGGGATGCCCGTTTGGGACCGCTGCTTCTGCTGGCGCCACTCCGGCTCACCGGCCACCAGGACTTCGTCGTATCCCGAGGCGGGCGCCGCCGATTTCACCAGCGCGACCAGCGTTCGCATCCGTTCCACGAACAGATCCATGGGCATAAAGCGGGCGACGTCGATTGCCAGGAAAACTTGCCCCACGCGCATGGGCTGTCCGGGAACGCGAAGAGCGCCCAACTGAGAGCTCATCGCCCCGCCCGAAAGCACGGCGCACAGAATTTCCACCAGCATCGCCAGACCGCTGCCCTTGTATCCACCCAGCGGCATCAATAGTCCGTTCAACGCGGTTTCGGTGTGGGTGGTGGGGACGCCTTCCTTATCCATGGCCCACCCGGCCGGAATCTCCGCGCGTCCGTGATTCATGGCGTTGATGATTTTGCCGAGCGCAACGGTGGTGGTCGCCATGTCCAGCAGCCAGGTATCGGGCCCCGGAACGGACATGCAAATCGGGTTGGTCCCGAAGCGAGTCTCCTTGCCCTGCCACGGCGCCACCAGCGGAGACGCGTTGCACATGGCGATGCCGATCAGCCCCTCGGCGGAAATGCGTTGCGTCCAGAATGCGGCGGCGCCGAAATGGTTCGATTCCCTGGCGACCACGACCGACGCTCCGTGGACCTTTGCCAGCCGGACCGCGTGGCCGCAGCAAATATTCGAGACCCACTGGCCGATCCCGTTGTTCCCGTGGTAGGTCAGGCAGGCGCCGTTCTCGCTGGCGACATGGCCATCGGTGTGAATATCGATGTTGTTAACGGCGAACTGTTCCAGATAAAAAGGCAGCAGTTGCACGCCGTGGGAATCGACGCCGCGCAGGTTAGCGGCAACCAGGGACTCGGCCACGAGCGAGGCTTTGGGCTGGGCCAATCCGGCCGCCAGCATCAAATCTCGTGCAAATTTCTCCAGCGGCGAACATGCGATCGTCATAATTGCGGCATCTTGCCCGTACTCCAGCAATGCTACAACAGGAAGATGACGCACCTTAACTCCAAGTCAGTAGGTTTGTGCCTCCTTCTGGCCGCCGCTCCCCTGTTTGGGCAAACCGCGGCCGCCCCCACCTTCAAAGATGTGTTTCTGTTTCAATTAAGCGACGTTGAGAAAAAAGTCGTGGACCTCGCCGAAACCACTCCACAGGAGAAATATTCCTGGAGACCCGCCGAGGGCGTACGCTCAGTCAGCGAAGTGTTTGTGCATATCGCCGGCGCAAATTATTTCTTCCCCACCATGGTTGGCGTGAAGATGCCGCCCAAGGCATTTGCCCCGAATTCCGAGAAAACGGTTACCGACAAGGCGCAGGTAGTGGCGCTGCTCAAGCAGTCGTTTGCGCATGTGCGCGACAGCGTTTCGGCCCTTTCGGACGCCGATATGGCCAAGGAGACCAAGATGTTCGGTAAGCCGGCTACCTACCAGATGGTGCTCTTCGTCATGGCCAATCATATGCACGAGCACCTGGGGCAATCGATCGCCTACGCCCGGGTGAACGGCATCGTGCCGCCCTGGTCTAAGAAAGCGGACTAAATAGCGAGTGGCCGCTTGCTGACGCGCGCGGTTCCGTAACAGAACCGCGACCGTGAGGGAGCGGATGCACAAGTGCTTCTGACGCTATGTCTAGCTCCTTGAGCTAGAGCTTTTGTGAACGCTCTTCTTGTGAGGGGAAGAGCGATGGGACTTCGACTTGCTTTGGCCGCTTGATTTGCTGGAGGCAACCGCCAGCCCGCTGATTAAGGACAACGCCAGAATCGTTCCAATAAGGGTTCTCATACAGCAGCAGTGCAAAACCAACGGCGAAAATCGCATCTGAATCTTATACTTTTTCTGGGACTCGTGTCTTGTGCGGGAAATCACCGTCCGCTGCTCGAGGACTTGAGTCATCGCGAAGACTTGGGGCAAATGCGTCTCGGGGCGGCCCGCGGCGTCCGCGACGGCGACCGCCTTTCCGCCCAGTTGCTGATCACCGACAGCTCTTCGATCCTGACGATGGACTTGCATTTTGCAGTGACCCCTCCGACCAGACTGGAGTCCGGCACATGGATCTTGAACCGCGGTGGCGCAGGAAAAGTCGAGGCGCGATCGGTGACGTTCCTGGGAGGCCAAAACGGACCGCCCAGCTTGGGCGGCGCCTTCGATCTGCTCGACGCGCAAGGCCAAGTCCGTTATCGGGTTCATTTGCCCACCACGGAACTGAAAAGGTAAGCCTGCCAGTTCGCCAAGCTCTCAGTTGGCCTCTTTGAGACATAAAGAGGCCGGCGTCAAATGTCGATGGATACGCAGACGAAGATGGCGCTCGCCTATCGTTATGAAGCCACATTCTGTTGCATCGGCCCTTACATCGGCTCTTACGGGGGACGGTCGCGCGCTTGTGGCCTTCCCCGATCTCGCCACGAACCTGGAACGCCGCGAAGCCGGGATCTGGTTCTCTAAGAGCAGATCCGCGGTTTCGTATCCGTCTCACGGCAACCAAGCTTGTTATCAAATTGAGGACAACTCATTCTGGTTTCAACATCGAAATCGGGTAATCACCAGCCTAGTCGGGACCTTCCCGCCCGCGGGCCCGCTATTTGATATTGGGGGCGGAAATGGATTCGTGGCCCTTGCCCTTCAAAAAGCCGGCTGGCAGACAGTGGTAGTGGAACCGGGCCTGACCGGAGCGATGAACGCCCGTCACCGTGGTTTGGAGAACGTGGTCTGTGCCACTTTAGAGGACACAGATTTCCGGAAGCACAGTTTGGCCGCGGTCGGAATCTTCGATGTCCTGGAGCATATCGAGAACGCCGAGCAATTCTTAAGAACCACTCGCGAGTTGTTGGTGGAGCGTGGGCGGATCTATATCACCGTGCCCGCGTATCAACTTCTCTGGTCGCCGGAAGACCAACTGGCGGGACACTTCTGCCGCTACAGCTTAGGTTCGCTGACATCCCAAATGCGAAGCGCCGGCTTTGAGGTTGAGTTTGCGTCTTACATTTTCGCGCTGCTGCCTTTGCCCATTTTTCTGCGGAGAGCCCTGCCAAGCTGGTTGGGACTTCACACAGACGCACAGAACGCTGGGGCTGAGCATCAGACTGGGGCAGAGCATCAGATTCGATCGGTGGCGGTTCAAAAAGTGATGGATCGGGTGTTCCGTTGGGAACTGCGGAGGTTGGAGCGGCAAATCCCCATACCTTTCGGCGGAAGCTGTGTCGTGGTGGGGCGAAGCTAACCGCTGACAAGCCTCTGCCCGCCGTTAAATTAGGTTGCTAAATAAACTCTTACGACTCTTGTGGTTACACGGCCGAGATCAAATATTCCTTGCCAGCAATAACAAATTGCAATACACATATAGCAGATCGCAATAGAAGGCTGTGTATGACTCTGGGCGAGAAAATCCGGCACCTGCGTGAAGTGGAGGGCAATCTGCGCGGCCTCGGGCGCGACATGACGCAGCAAGAGGTTATGCGGGCGATGAAGCGTGAAATGCGGCGCTCGCTCTCGCAGTCCTACCTATCGCAGATCGAAAGCGGCCATCGCCCGCACCTGACCAACGAAACCCGCCTTTTGCTCGCGAAATTTTTCAAAGTCCATCCGGGTTACCTGGTGGACGATCCGGCCGGGTTTCAAACCGATCTCATCACCGATATCGCCAGTTGTGAAGATCGCCTCGATCTGTGGTTGATTGACGGCGCGCAGCGTTTTCGCAACGATCCGATCGTCAGCCAGGCGCTGCTGGCGATTGCGCGGCACCCGGATTCGCGCAAGTGCCTCTCCCTGCTCGAAAACATTCTCGAGACCGGCCTTTTGGCCGACCACCCCGACACCAGGAGAGCCTCATGACTTGGGAAGCAGTTTACCTGGTTTGTTTTATCGTTGGCTTTTTGCTGAGCCTGGTGGCGTTTCTAGGCCAGTCGGTCCACTTCGGGCATTTTCATGGTCACGCGCATGGCGGCCACGGCCCTGCCCACGGACCTGCACACGGCTCTGCTCATGGTCCCGGCGTCGTTCCGAAACTGAACTCCATGACCCTGACCGCGTTTCTTGCCTGGTTCGGCGGCACCGGCTATTTGCTCGAAAAATACACCACCTTATGGGTTTGGCTCGCCTTGGGATGTTCCATCGCCGCTGGTCTGGTGGGCGCCTCGGCCGTATTTTCCGTGCTGCGCAAGCTCACCAGTCGAGATTTCACCATGAACCCCGCCGATTACGACATGATCGGCCGGCTGGGACGGGTCTCGGCGCCGGTAAATGAGAACGGCGTCGGCGAGATGATTTTTGCGCGCGATGGCGCGCGCGGCTGCATCCCGATTCGCAGCGAAGAGGGCGGCCGCATCGAAAAAGACGTGGAAGTTGTGATTACTCGTTTAGAGAAAGGAATCGCTTACGTTCGCCGCTGGGAAGACCTGGCCGGCGAGGAGAAAGCGTAATAACCATGCCGGGCGTATTTGTGATCGCGGGACTGATGGTCCTGACGTTTCTGTTCCTCGTGATGTTTATCGCCAGGTTGTACCGCAAAGCCGGTCCCCATCAGGCGTTGATCGTGTATGGCGCGCGGGGGACGCGCATCATCAAAGGCGGAGGCACCATCATTTATCCGCTGATTGAGACGGCGCGCGAGTTCTCGCTCGAGCTGATGTCGTTCGATGTCGCGCCCAAACAGGATCTGTACACCAAACAAGGCGTAGCGGTGAACGTGGAAGCCGTGGCGCAGATCAAAGTGAAGTCCGATCCGGAATCGATTGTCACCGCAGCCGAACAGCTTCTCACCAAGACGCCCGACGCGCGAGAGAGCCTGATCCGGCTAGTGATGGAAGGCCACCTGCGCGGCATCATCGGGCAGCTTTCGGTGGAACAGATCGTGAAGGAGCCCGAAATGGTGGGCGACCGCATGCGCGGCACCTGCGCCGAAGACATGGGCAAAATGGGGTTGGAAGTGATCTCTTTCACCATCAAAGAAGTGCGCGACCAGAACGAATACATCGCCAACATGGGCCGGCCCGATATCGCCCGCATCAAGCGCGATGCCGACGTTGCGGCCGCGGAGGCCGAGCGCGACACGGCCATCCGCCGGGCCATCGCCATGCGGGAATCCGCCGTCGCCAAAGCGCAAGCGGACCAGGAGCGCGTGCTGGCCGAAACACTGTCCCAAGCCAAGCAGGCCGAATCGCAACGGGATCTCGACATCAAGAAGGCCAGCTATCAGGAGACGGTGAAGAAGGCCGCGGCGCAAGCCGACAAGGCCTACGACATCCAGACCAACATCATGCAGCAGCAGGTGATGGCCGAGCAGGTAAAGATCCGCCAGGTGGAGAAGGAGCAGGAGATCAAAGTGCAGGACGCGGAAATCCAGCGTCACGAGCGGGAACTGATTGCGACCGTCCTCAAGGGCGCCGAGATCGAGCGCAAACGCATCGAGACGATCGCCGAAGCCGAGAAGCAGCGCGTGATTGCGCAAGCCGAAGGACAGGCGGCCCAGAAAAAGCTGGACGCCGAAGCGCAGGCGTCCATGATCCGGCAGACCGGTCAAGCCGAGGCCGAGATCATCCTGCAGAAAGGCGAAGCCGAAGCCAAAGCGATGAACGTGAAAGCCGAGGCCTACCAGGAATGGAACCAGGCCGCGGTGCTCGACAAAATTATTAGCAATATGCCGGAAATCGTGCGGGCGCTGGCTTCTCCTTTGGCCAACGTCGATAAGATCACCATCGTGTCGACTGGCGATGGCAACGGCGCGGGCATGAGCAAAATAACCGGCGATATGGCGCAGATGGCGGCCCAAATTCCGGCCCTGTTTGAAACTCTCTCCGGCATGAAGATGTCGGAACTGTTGGGCAAAGTCCGCCAGATCGGCGACACGGCGCCCCGGAACGACGGCGGGAAAATAGCCCCGAAACTTTAGGTTGTGGAGGTATTCATATGGCTCTTCTAGAACGCGTGGCAATGTTGCTCCGAGCCAATTTGAACGATTTGCTCGATCAAGCGGAAAACCCGGAGAAACTGTTAAAGCAGATGATTCTGGACATGCAGAATCAGCAGGTTCAAGTGAAAACGCAAGTAGCGTTGGCCATCACCGACCAGCACCTGCTGCGGAAAAAGAAGCAGGAACACGACGAGCGGGCGGCCGAATGGCGACGCAAAGCCGAGTTGGCCGTTTCCAAACACCAGGACGACGTGGCCCGTACCGCGCTGGAGCGGTCGGTGAACTCCAAACGCGCAGGCGACAGCTTCAGCCAGCAACTGGAAGACCAGGCGGTGCAGGTGGAGAACCTCAAGACCGCGCTACGCAAGCTGGAAGCCAAGTTGTCTGAAGCGCAGGCCAAGGCGGAACTTCTTCTGGCGCAGCATCGCCGGGCTCGCGCCGTGGACCGGGCCACGGAGGCGGGTTTATTGGCCGCGCAAGGACAGCGCCAGGGAGCGCTCGACCGCTTGCAGAGCAAGGTGCAACTGGCCGATTCAGTCAGCCACGCCCGCGCCGCGTTGATGGGGACTTCGATGGAAGACCGTCTCGCGGCATTGGAGCGTGACGAGGAAGTGGATCGCTTATTGGCCGAGCTGAAGGCGGGAAAACTGGCGTCCTAGGCAACTAAACTTGCTATTTGATCGCGGTTGTGGGAGCGGGCTCAGGGGCGGCATGCTCTTCGCGAATCCGCCGTACCTCGTCTACTATGTGATCTTCCACGTCTCGCGCGTGCAAAGGGCGCATCCGGTCTGCAAGTTCCAAACCTGTTTCCCATGAGCGCCAGGGAGCATGGAAGGAAGAATGAAAACCGGAAAGTTTGCGACGCGGATGGGGACATAGCGGGCTCGAGTCCGAACTCGTTCCGTCAAAATTATCGTAGCTGTGTCCCCTGGCGCCTTGGCGTGGGGCACGTTTTCGATGGGCTGCAGAGACCGTGGTACGCTCGGCGCTTCAAGAAACCTCTCCGTGCAGAACATCAGCTAACCGAGTCAGGAGAATGAGAAATATGAGTACACGAGAGATCATCGACGCCTGGGCACAACCAGTTCTGGGGCGCACCCGGCAGGACCTGCCGGAGGTGGTCCGCCTGCTGGAAAAATCCGGGACCGCACAGTTTCTCGACCGGAAGCTGTCGCCTGTCGAGATCGTGGCTGCCATGGACGCGGCTGGTGTCCGCCGGCTGCTGTTATCGGCTTGGTGCCGTCCCGGCCGCTGGTTGATCACCAACGACGAGGTCGCCGCTCATGTCGAGGCCTTTCCGCACCGCTTTACTGGCGTCGCCGCCGTGGACCTCGCCGATCCCGTTCAGGCCGTGCGAGAACTCCGCCGGGCCGTCCGGCAACTCGGATTCAAAGCGCTGCGCGTGGTTCCCTGGCTCTGGAAGTTGCCGCCTAACGACAAACTCTACTACCCGCTATATGTCGAGTGCATCGAACTGAACATCCCATTCTGTACGCAAGTGGGGCACACCGGCCCTTTAATGCCATCGGAAACCGGACGCCCTGTGCCCTATCTGGACGAGGTCGCGCTGACGTTTCCCGACCTCCGCATCGTGGCGGGGCATATCGGTCATCCGTGGACGGACGAAATGATCGGTGTCGCCTGGAAGCACGATAACGTGTTCATCGATACGTCGGCCTACCTGCCGGCATATTATCCACCGCAAATCGTTCACTATCTGCGAACTTATGGTCAGGATAAAGTAATGTTTGGAAGCAACTTCCCGCAATTGCGCTTGGATAAGTGCATCGAACAGATTCAGGCGCTAGCGCTTCCGCCGGAAATTGAGCGCAAATTTCTCTTCGAAAACGCCCAGCGCGTGTTCGGCTTAGCAGCGCCGGCCACGGTTGGAGCCTAAGGAGCCAGTACCTTTGAGGAACATCATGGAACATAACCTCGACCACACCATATCGCTTCTCGCTCGCACACCCGCCGCTCTCAATGCGCTTCTGCGGGATCTGCCGGACACGTGGACAACCAAAAATGAAGGTGAGAACACTTGGAGCGCGTTCGATGTCGTCGGCCATCTGATTCACGGCGAACGCACCGATTGGATGCCGCGGGCGAAGATAGTCCTCCAATTTGGCGAGACTCGCGCGTTTGAGCCCTTTGATCGCTGGGGGCACATACGAGAGAGCCAAGGTAAGCCGCTGGGGCAATTATTGGATGAATTTGGCCGCCTGAGGTCAGAAAACCTGGACGAACTGCGTGCATTAAGTCTACAGCAAGAAGATCTAGCGCGAAGTGGGCGGCATCCCGCCCTCGGAGTAGTTACTCTGTCGGAGCTGCTGGCGACCTGGGCCGCTCATGACTTAACGCATCTCCACCAAATCTCAAGGATTATGGCCCACCAATACCGGGAGGCCGTGGGTCCGTGGAGCAAATACCTGGGAGTGCTGCAGTGCGCCGGCCACAGCTCCTAACGAACTTCCCAATCGTAGCTCGATCCGCGTTTATTGGTGTTGATCAGCGGCCAATGTTCAGACTGAATCCGGCGCCGGTGCGCTCAATCCCGCTTCGCGCCGCGCCCGCACCAGCAGTTTGAGATAGGCGATGCCGAACTTGAGCAGCTTGGCGTGACTGCGGCCGGCCCCGCGGGGCATGTAGTGGAAAGGCACTTCCAAAATTCGCGCGCCCGAATGGTGAATCTTCACCAGAATTTCTTCCAGCACATCGAAGTCCCGCGAAAGCAGACGTAAGTTCAGCACCTGCTCGCGCCGATACATGCGGAAACCGCTGGACATGTCCTTCACCGGGATCCCCAGAAGAAGAGAAAACGTCGTGTTGAGGATGCGGCTGAGAACATATCTTGACAGGCCCATCTCGGCGCGTCCGCCGTGCACATACCGGGACGCGATGATCAAGCCAGCTTTGTCGCGATTCTCCCAAAACGCCTTGAGATAGGCAGGCGGGTGAGAGAGATCGGCGTCCATTGTGGCGACATAATCCGATCGCGACGCTGAGAAACCTGTCATCAGCGCTCCACCATAACCCCGCTCCTGCTGGACCAGATATCGCGCGCCCAGCCCCTCGACCGAATTCCGGGTTCCCTCATCGGCGGCTGCATCAACCACCAGAATCTCCGCGTTGAGGTCAAGCGGACCAAGTGTCTTGCTGAGGGCGGGCAGAAGGACCTCCAGGTTCTCCCGCTCGTTCCAGGCAGGGATGACGATGCTGAGATTCGGTTCGCTGTCTTTGGCCATCCGAGGCCTCAGAATACGCGAGTTCCATTGACGGAACAATGGTACGAAGGGGTTACGATTTCGCCGGAGTGCCCGAGCGGACTTAAGGAATAATACCTAGCGGGTCTGGCAGAGAGTAAAATGACACTGAGATCCCTATGTCTGTTCTTGCCAGCGCCCATCCCGAAACTGCGGTTGAGAATTCCGTGCCCCCCGTTCCCCTCACCTTGGAGGGCTCTAGCGTGCTGCACCAGATGTCACGCCTTCGCTGGTCCGCCTGGAAGCAACTCGGCCAAGCGGAACAGAAGGAGATCGCTGCCGAAGCGGCGAGTCTGCTGGAAGAAATGGGCGGCAAGACCGCTGTCTTTTCCCTTCTCGGACACAAAGGCGACTTGCTGTTTCTCCACTTTCGGGATTCCTTTGACGAGTTGAACCAAGCCGAACTTCAGTTGGCTCGGCTGCGCCTCTCGGATTACTTGGAACCCACTACTTCGTATCTGTCGGTCGTGGAATTGGGCCTATATGAATCGAGTTTGAAAACCTACGATGCCTTGTCAGAGCGAGGTCTTGCGCCGCACTCACCGGAATGGGATGCGGAGATTCAAGGGGTAATCGACCGCCAGAGAGAAGCCATGCGGCCACGCCTCTATCCGCCGATTCCGCCGAACCGCTATCTCTGCTTCTATCCCATGGACCGGCGCCGGGGCGAAGCCAAGAATTGGTACCAGTTGCCCATGGCCGAACGCCAACGGCAAATGCATGAGCACGGGCTAATCGGGCGCCGCTACGCTGGCACAGTGAAGCAAATCATCACCGGGTCCATCGGTTTCGACGATTGGGAATGGGGAGTGGACCTGTTTGCCGACGACCCCCTGGTTTTCAAAAAGCTGATTTACGAGATGCGCTTTGACGAAGTAAGCGCCGTGTATGCGCTCTTCGGCACATTTTATGTAGGATTGCGCTACATGCCGGACCGGCTGGCGGAGTTGCTGGTAACGAAATAAACTAAGCAGTCCTATATCGACGACCGCTGCTTCAGCGGCGCGGCGCGCAGTTGCGCGTCCTCCAGCCGCCTGGCTTCCTGATAGGTAAACGCCATCCGGTGGATCACCGTGATGTTGCCCAAAATCGCAATCACCCACAAAACCGGCGCCATGCGGTCGAAAAGGGCCCCGATGATCAGCAATACAACGCGCTCCGGCCTCTCCATAAAGCCAACCTTACAACTGGGGATGGTGTTCTCGGCTCGCGCGCGCGTATAACTGGTCATCACGGACGCGGCCATTACAACTGCCGTCAATACGACGTACCAGGGACGATTGATGCTGCCGTAGTAAACCAGCAACCCGATCAGCAACGCGATATCGGAGTAGCGGTCCAGCACCGAATCGAAGAAGCCGCCGAAGCGCGTCACCTGATTGGTTTCGCGCGCCACGCGCCCATCCACCATGTCGAAAATTCCAGCGCCCAGGATCACCAGGCCCGCCCAGCGGAAGCGTCCCACAGCCAGCAGCGCCGCAGCCGCGATGTTGATCACCAGGCCAATAAATGTCAGGACGTTCGGGTGAATCTTGGAAAGCGCCAGACCACGCACAATCAGCTTGATGACTTTGTTGCAGGAAAGTCCGATCGCGCGAGTGAACGTCATTGGGTACTACTCCCTTCGATTCTACTACCCGGGCGTCGCGTCGTGAATCGTCCTCAATTGCAAAATTTCCAGTTCCCGGGCGCCGCCGGGAATCTCCACGCGAACGGTATCGCCGGCGCGCTTGCCGAGCAGGCTCTTGCCGATGGGCGAAGTAGTCGAAATCTGGCCTTTGCTGACGTCGGCTTCTTCCACCGTCACCAGGCGATACGTAATCTCCTCTTCTTTAATGGAATCGAGCACCACCACCGTCGATCCCAGCCCGATTCGGTCGCGCGGAATACGGTCCATATCGATCATGGACACTTCCCGCAACCGCGCCCGCAGTTGGCCCAGCCGTGCATTCACAATGCCCTGGCGCTCTTTGGCGGCGTGGTATTCGGCGTTTTCGCTGAGATCGCCGTGCGCCCGCGCCTTGGCTATCTCGCGCGGCAAATCCACATGCAGCTCTCTCTCGAGCGCCTCGATTTCCAATGCCAGTTTTTTCTTGAGGGCTTCCATCGCGTCCACAACTTTCTTCGACTACATCGTCATTATAGGTGCTTTGCCCGATTGATACACACGATTGTTATAGTGGAACGCGTGAGATCCCCGCTTCTGACCATCCTGACGCTCGGCGTCCTCCTCGCCGGCGACGAACCCGAACCGCATTGGATGACTCTCAACCATGCGGCGCGCCAGGCGATCGAAAGCAAAGATTACGCCAAACTGCGCGCCACGCTCGAGGAATTGCGGCCGCTATTGCCCGGCAATCCGCGGATTCTCTATAACATGGCGGCGGCCGACGCCGTGCTTGGCCATCGCCAGCGGGCGCTCGAGGAACTGCTGAGCTTGGCCAGCGCCGGTCTGATCTACGACCTGGCGGCGGACTCCGATTTCTCGAGCCTGCGCGATTCGGCGGAATACGCCGCGGTCCTAAAGAAGATGGAGCAGAATCGCGCCCCGGTGGCGGGCGCCACCCACGTGCAGACCCTTCCGGAGCGCGACATGCTGCCCGAGGACATCGCCTACGATCCAAAGAAGCGCGAATTTCTAATCGGCAGCGTAACCGGTTCCAAAATTGTTCGCGCTGACGGCAGCGTGCTGGCCCAATCAACCTGGCCGATCATGGCCCTGCGCATCGATGAGAAGCGCCGCATTCTCTGGGCGGCAACCGCCTGGTTACCCCACTGTCAAACCTGCCGTCCCGACGACAAGGACAAGACCGCTTTGCTCGCGTTCAATCTGGATTCCGGCGCGCTCCTGAAGCGGTTTGACGCGCCCGTTGCCGGTATGCTCGGCGACATGACGATCGGCCGCAAGGGCGAGATTTATGCCTCCGAGGGCATTCATGGCGCGGTGCTCCGGCTCGCGGATGGCAAGTACGAACGGCTCGATCAGCCGGGAGAATTTCCCTCCCCGCAAACGCCGGCTCTCTCCCACGATGAGCGAACTCTATATGTCCCGGATTACGTCCGCGGAATAGCCGCGATCGATTTGAAGACCCGCAAGGTCGAATGGCTGCAACCGGCCGAAGGAGTGATTCTGAGCGGCATCGACGGCCTCTACGTTCAGGGCAACTCGTTTATTGCGGTACAAAACGGAACCAATCCCGCTCGGGTAGTTCGCTTCTCGCTCGATTTGCAACGGCAGGAAATTCTCGAAGCCAATACGCCGGGTCTCGGCGAGCCGACCCACGGCACTCTTGTGGGCGATACGTTCTTTTTTCTCGCCAACACGGGCTGGGGCAACTATGACGACAACGGCAAGAGAAAGCCCGGAACCGAGCCGGCGATCTCGTCCATCCGGAAGATCGATCTAAGCGCCAGAATCGTCCCATGAACCGGCCCAACTCGGCTGGCCGGCCGGTTTTTTCTTGTGGGGCCGGTTCTCAACCGGCGGCGGGTTCACAATTACGGCCCCGTATTGCCGCTTGGTCCCCGCTCAAGGTCGGGGCCACATTTTGCCTAGCCCGTGCCCAGCCCCGCAGCCAACCACCACCCCTTTTATCGTTGATCGCGTACCCGTAGCTATTGGCCGCGCTAAGGACCCCAGATCGAGCGCCTGCCCATTGGTATAGAGAACGGCGTGCTCATAACCGCGCAAGGACGGGACCGGGCAGTTCGAGTCGCACATCGAAGATCCTGGCAAGAGCGCGATCTTTTCCAAGTATCCGAATCGTCGCCAAAAACCACCATGCCGTGCACTTCGTATGCGACGGCTTGTGGATGGCGGTAAGCGGTGCAATTGCGCCCTACGACCTGGATTCGATGATGGAGCTGGATATCGAAGTTCACCATCGGGAGTCGCACGTTCCGGCCGCAGCGCTGAGCAGTGTGTCCGATGCGCTTCCCGGCCTAGGCCTGGGAATTCTAGCCAGCGGTGCTGGGCGTGGTGATCACCATGGGTTCGCTGGGCGGCCCTCCGGAGGAGATTGGGCACAAGCCAGCGGCGGCCAAGGCCAGCCATGGGGGGAAATACCTTCGCCATATCGCGCACCTGCCGCGGGTCGAGATCGTCAAGAGGCTCATCAATTGAACAGCTTCGGTCTCAGTTGAATCGGAGAAGAGCTCTCCCGGATTTTGTGGCTCGCGCGTCAGACTCTTTTGACGATATGGAACATGGAGCTACAATGGTCGCATGCGCGCCGAACGATCGGGGTGACCTCCCATGCTGGCTTGTCGGCGGCGGGGAAATGGGAAAGCTCATCCGGTCGATGGACTGGACCCAATCCCCGCTCGGCCCGATCGAATCGTGGCCTCAGAGCCTGCGCACCACCGTCAGCCTCTGCCTCGCCTCGAACTTCCCCATTTCCTTGGCGTGGGGACCCAAGCATGTGCAGATCTATAACGACGGCTATTGGCCCATTTGCGGCGAGAAACACCCGCACTCCATGGGTCAGGACTTCAGCGAGTGCTGGGCCTTGCCGTGGCCGGTCATTGGGGACGCGTTTGACCGCGCTCTCGCCGGCGAAACCTCGTTCCTTGAGAATCAGCGGATGTTCCTCGACCGCAACGGATATCTCGAAGAGACATTCTTCACCTTCTCCTTTAGCCCGATCCGGGACGAGACGGGCGTCGCCGGCCTATTTCATCCGGTCACCGAAACAACGAGCCGAATGTTGAGCGAGCGGCGCACGCGCGCTCTTCGCGACCTGGCCGCTCGCTGCAGCAAGGCACAGACGACCGAAGAAGCTTGCACACTCGCCGCGGAGACGCTCTCGGACTATCAACGGGACCTCCCTTTCGTTCTTTTCTACCTGCTCGATGTTCGCGGCGAAGAAGCCCGATTGATCGCCAGCACGGGGCTACCGCGAGGCAGCGCTGCATGTGCGGAGGTTGTGGCTCTGAGCTCACCCCGAACGTCAGGTTGGCCCTTGGCGGAGGTGGCGCGTTCGGGCCAGGCGCAACGCGTGGATGAGCTGACGGCGCGCTTCGGACATCTCTCCTGCGACGAATATCCTGAGTCCCAGAAAGAGGCTATGGCCTTCCCGATCGCGCCCCCTGGTTGCGAACGGCCAGTTGGTTTCCTCGTGGCTGGAATCAGCTCTCGCTTGCCCTTGAATGAAGCCTACCGCGCATTCTACGATTTGCTGGCAGCGGGTGTGACCACGGAGATCGCCAAAACACGCGCCTACGAGGAGCAGCGCAAGCGTGCCGAAGCCCTGGCGGAGATCGATCGCGCGAAGACGGCATTTTTTTCAAACGTCAGCCACGAATTTCGGACGCCGCTTACTCTGATGCTGGGTCCGCTGGAGGAGGAACTGGCCGAGCAAGCCGATCCTTTGCCCGGCCCTCGCCGCGAGCGGCTGGAGTCGGCATACCGCAATAGCCTGCGGCTGCTCAAGCTGGTCAACACCCTGCTCGACTTCTCCCGGGTCGAGGCCGGCCGCACTGAGGCCAGCTTCGAGCCCACCGATCTCGCCACCCTTACCGGGGAGTTGGCCAGCGTGTTCCGCTCGGCGGTCGAGAAGGCTGGCCTCACCTTGACCGTCGATTGTCCGCCCCTGCCTGAGCCGGTCTACGTTGACGTGGAGATGTGGGAGAAGGTTATGCTCAACCTCCTTTCGAATGCCCTCAAGCACACCTTCGAGGGCGGCATCACGGTTACGCTCCAATGGTGCGGCGATCACGCAAAGCTCGCCTTGACGGACACCGGCGTCGGCATTCCAGAGGCGGAACTGCCGCGTCTCTTCGAGCGTTTCCACCGCGTCAAGGGCGCCAAATCGCGCACTCATGAGGGGACCGGAATCGGCTTGGCGCTCGTGCGGGAATTGGTTTCTCTGCATGGCGGGACGGTGGCGATTGAGAGCCAGGAGGGCAAGGGGAGCACTTTTGCGGTCACCATCAGAGCTGGGACCGCTCACCTGCCGCCCAATCGCTTGGGCGCGGCCCGTGTGCTGGCTTCCACGGCGTCGAGGCCGGCCGCGTACGTCGAGGAGGCGCTGCATTGGTTGCCCAATGCGGTGTCACCGGACGATCCGTCGCGCCGTTCCGAGGAGCCCAGGGGCGCATCCCTTTCACGCCACGCAGCCGCGGCGCCCGGCGGTCGCCGCCCCCAAATTCTCTGGGCCGACGACAACGCCGACATGCGGGATTACGTCAGCCGCCTGCTGGTCGACCGCTACGACGTGATTGCGGTTCCGGACGGTCTGGCAGCCCTGGCCGCTGCTCAAAACGAGTGTCCGGATCTTGTCCTGACCGACATCATGATGCCTGGCCTGGACGGCTTCGGCCTGCTGCGCGCATTGCGGAGCGACGCGCGAACGCGCGCCCTTCCCGTGATCCTATTGTCTGCGCGGGCGGGTGAAGAGTCGTCTGTCGAAGGACTGGACGCAGGCGCGGACGACTATCTCGCAAAGCCGTTTTCCGCCCGGGAACTCCGGGCCCGTGTACGGACCCACCTCGATCTCGCCCACATCCGCCGCGAACGGGCAAACGAGCTGGAACGCGCGAACAAGGAGCTGGAGACGTTCAGTTATTCCGTGTCGCACGACCTTCGAGGGCCGCTCCGCAGCATCGACGGATTCAGCAAGCTGCTTCTTGACGAGTACGGTGAGAAGCTGGACGAACAGGCATCTCGATATCTTCAAAGAGTTCGGGCGGGAACCCGCCAAATGTCTATGCTGATCGACGCTCTGCTGGATCTGTCGCGCGTGAGCCGCCGCGTGTTGCAAAAGGAATTGCTAAGCCTCACGGAAATGGCGCGCGACGTGGTCGCCGAGCTCCAAAACCGGGATCCTGCACGCACCGTTGCAATCGAAATCGCGGATGGACTCTCGGCCCGCGGTGACGCGCGCCTCATAACGATAGTTCTTATGAACCTGCTGGGGAACGCTTGGAAGTACACCGCGAAACGGCCAAAGGGCCACATCGCTTTCGGACAGGAAAACAAGGAAAACGAGACCATCTTCTGCGTCCGGGACAATGGCGCGGGGTTCGATATGGCAGCCGCCGCCAAGCTGTTCGCGCCATTCCAACGGCTGCACCGGGAGTCTGAATTTGAAGGCGCCGGGATCGGTCTGGCAACCGTGCAGCGGATCGTCTCGCGTCATGGTGGCCGCATCTGGGCCGAGGCGATCGTCGATCGGGGAGCCGCTTTCTATTTCACGCTGGGGGCTGGAAGCTCAGAGCGGGAGCCGTTTGCGAAACAGCCCGATGACCGCTAAGCCAGCCGCCAAAAGCACACCCGCCGTTGGCTCCGGCGTCGCAAGAAGGGGGAAGGCCAAGGCCGGCGACGACAAGGCCGCGGGCGCCGAAGCATTCAGCAGGAACATCGCGCTCTGGCCGTCATACAACCCACTGCCCACAATTTGTCCAGCGTCGTTGATCCCGTACGCAGCCAGCAGTACCCATCCCGAGTTGCCCGGAATCAGCGAGTTCAGGTCGATCATCATGCCACCGGAGTAGACAAACGCGTGTGACTCCCCGCTTCCAGCGACGTCGCTGTAGCCAACCACCACCCCTTTATCGTTGATCGCGTACCCGTAGCTGTTGGTCGCGCCTAAGGACCCCAGATCGAGCGCCTGGCCATTGGTGTAGAGAACGGCGTGCTCATAACCGCTGCTGAGCGCCGCCGCCCCCGTCACCTCGCCCTCCGCATTTACCGCCGTCGCGTGGCTGTCGTTCCCTCCGAGGGCGCCCAGCGCGACCATGCCGGTCTGCGCGGTCCAGGTGAAGCCTTCAAAATGCCCATTGGCGAGCATGGACGAACCCACAACTTCACCGCCGTTGTTTAATCCGTAAGCGGCGCTCCAACTTCCGCCGCCGAGCGTTCCCAAGTCTTCTGTAGACCCGCCGCTAATCAGAATCGCGTGCCCATCTCCACCCGCAATCTGACCGGAATCGTTGATCGCCATTGCGGCCGTATTGGCGCCGAGATCGGTCATCCCATTCGCAGTCCAAAGCGCCCCGTGCGTCCCTTGCGTGCCCACCACCTGGCCAGCGTCATTGATTCCATACGCTTGGGAGCCTGACGCAAAGGCTGTCAGGGTTCCTCCAGCCACCACCAGACCTTCTGTGATCCCCTGAGGTGTATCGGCCCACCCCGCGATACCGCCAGCGTCATTGATGGAAAACGCCGCGGCCGATGCTCCCCCCAGACCACCCAAATCCGTCACCGAGTAAATCGTGCCCGCCCATGACCCACCAGCCGACGCTACGAAAACCAGCGTCAGTTTCAAAGGAACGTACCCAATATGTTTCATAGGATCGGACCCAGTATGCCTGGAACGGAGGAAGTATCAGAATAACCCGAAAGGTTCATTGTTGTGACACATTTTTTCAAAAACCGGAGTCCTATTCCCATCGGAAATGTGGGGCAGGTTATTAACCTGCGGCGGGTTATTTACCCGCCCGAGTCCACGCGGACGGGGACACAGCGGGCTCGATCCCGAAATCCTTCGGTCAAAATTATCATAGCTGTGTCCCCTGGCGCCTGGCATGATGGCACGTTTTCGAGGTGGCTCGCCAGCCGCCGCGGGCCCCACCTGCTTACCCCCGGTGTTTCCGCCGTGATCCCACCGCCGGCAACCCGGCAAAAAACTGCAACGGCAAATGCATTCGCTCCCGCCAGGCCGGTTCAGAGTGCTCCGCCAACGGAAATGCATAATGCATCACATCACGGCCAAATTCATATCCACGCTCGATCAGCGCCACCGCCATGGCCAGGCTAACTTCGTAGTTGTCGCCCGGCCAGCCGCTGTCAATATAGATCTGAATATCTCGCTTAGGCTCCGTGAGCACCCGCTCAATAAGGTTGTCTTGCGAGCTGAAGGTGCTGGACAGGCAAGCTGCCGTGCCAAAAATATGCGGCCATTCCCAGGCCATGTAGAACGAAGCCACTCCGCCCAACGACGATCCCATTACCGCCGTGCTCCCCGGATCGCTCTTGGTGTGGAACGTAGCGTCGATCCGAGGCTTCACCTCTTCCACCACCGACTGGCCATATCGCTGATAACCCGGTAGCGTGTAATCGTTCTCCCGATCCATGGAATAAATGGCCACCACGACGATCTGGTCCACCGCGTTCATCTGGTCGAGCAGAGTCAAAGTCGCATCCACGCCCCACTCGCGTCCTAAGAAGGCTTCTTCAGGGAAAAAGAGGTTCTTGCCGTCATGCATATACAGCACCGGGTAGGTCCGCAAGGGATTCTCGCCATACCCCGGCGGCAGATAGACGCGCAACTTATGCTCCCGTTCCAGCAGCGCGGAGGCAAATTCGATCGGCTCGGTGATTTTTCCCCGTCTGGCATGAAAGAAAAACGGGTAGATGTCGCGCGTTCCGGCGGCAGTCATCAGCACCAGCGAATGCGGCCCCCCCGCCCAAATGCAGTCTCTTCCGATGTTGAGACAAGGCGTCACGTACAGGTACGGACGGTCGGTAATCACCTCAAATTCGGTGAATGAAGCCTCGCGCAACGCTGGAAGACAGTCGTGTTCCCAGTCGAGTTCGGTTCGCAGAACCACGTCACCCCGCTCCGGAGGATAATAGACGCGAATGCGCCGGGTGCGCGCGTTCTCGAGATGGTATTCGGTCACTGGCTGAAAGTAAAGCCCGCTAGGTCTCCCATTATAGAGTGCTCACCCTGATATACTCCTCGATGCCTATGCCGAACCCCGACCGTGAGAGGGGGGACTGCAAAACGACAGGCTTCTCATGACAGAACACAAGCACGACTACGCAGCGGACGTAAAGAAATACGTGTCCAATGTGGACACGGCAGCGGTTGACGGAATCGTGAGACACCTCGGCATCGCGCTGCACACCAGGGACGCATCCCTAGTGGCCGCTACAGATCCCGAAGAGTTGAAGCGGGTGCGTGAAGGCTTCATGAAGAAGAAGCTCGCCTTGACCGAGAGCGACGCCGAACTCGATACCGCCCTCAACGAAGTGATGACCAGGATGAAGGGCGTACACGACAAGCACCGGGTGACCGTATGCTACCTGCTCGCGGAAAAATTCGGGAAGCTGGCCCTTTTCGCCGCGAAAAAATAGCAAGTCTATCCGCCCAGGAACTCCCCGACCGGCGCCAACGGCTCCACGTGATCGCAGAAAATCTTAAAGATGACGATCATCGGTACCGCCAGCAGCGCCCCCGGGATGCCCCACATCCAGCCCCAGAAAACCAGACCTAGAAAAATGACCACCGGATTCAGCGTCATCCGCCGGCCGACAATCCAGGGCGTAATGAAGTTGCCTTCAATGATGCCGAGCGCCAGGTAGCAAGCCGGAACCATCAGCGCATGCAGCAGCGTCGGGAATGTCGCCGTAGCGACTAAAGTCAGAATCCCGATCAGCGTCAGCGCGCCCAGGTACGGCACAAAATTCAGCACAAACCCGAGCACGCCCCACAGAGCGGGATTGGGCATGCCCAGCGCCCAGAACGCCAGCCCGCCCGCCGTCCCGAGACCGGCATTGATCACCGCCACCGTCAGCAAGTAATGCGAGATGCTGTCTTCCACTTCACGGGCAATCTGCACCGCGCGCCGCTTGTCCTCAAAGCGCGGCAGAACGTGGATCAGCTTTCGTAAGAACATATCCCCGCTGCTCAGCAGAAAATACAGCAGGATCATGGTCTCAAAAAACGCCAGCAGCACATCATACGTCTTGGAAAAAAGACCCGCTAGGGGATCCGCTCTCTTCATCTCTACTTGCTGCGGGGGTCTCTGCCCGGCGGCGGCAGGGGCCGCAATGCTCTGCACCTGTTCCGTCATCTGGGTCACGCGGTCCACCGGCTTCCGGAACGTCTGCATCTGGCGCCGTAGTTTGGCGGAGACCTCCGGCACGCGGCCCGCCCACTCCGTCACCGGTCCCGATAACTCATAGAACATGGCGGCCAGTAGCGCCAGCGCCACGATCAGAACGATGCCGGCGCCCATGAATTCCGGAATATGCAGTCTGTGCAAGCCCCGCACTAAGGGCTGCAACAGGAAACTCAGCACCAGCGCCACGGCAATGGGTAGAAAAAAGTCCCGCGCCAGATAGAGCGTGTAGAACAAAGCCAGCGCCAGCAACCCGGTGAGCGCGAACGAACGCACGCCCAACTTACTGGTGAAGATTCTTTCCAGCGCGTCGATATTGGGGCGTTCAACCAGCGTTTCGTCTTTTTTCTCCAAGGTGTCTGCCACTTTGTGCTCTCTAATGCAAGACGCGGCTGTGGGCCAAGCAGATACAGGCCCTGCCCGATTTGTCTCGGATCAGCCCACGAGTTCCCAGCGCGCTCCCCGCCCCCGGCCCACCAACCGCACAGCGCCGTTCTTCTTCATTTCCGCCAACACCTTTTTGATCAGTTGCGAACTCGCCACTGGCAACTGCGCTGCCATGTCGGCCAATGTGAAGGGTTCCGATTGGACAAGCACCTTCTGGCGGACTAGGTCGCGCTTGGCGGGCCGCGCCTCGACCCATTCGATCTGATGCTCAAATTCCTTGTAAGCGTTTCGCAGCGTACTCAGAAAATAATTCCACCATGGGACAATCTCGTTCTTGCCCTCGTGCCAACCTTGCGAGCAGACCTTGAGAACTCGGTAATACTCTTCCTTGCTCTCTTCGATCAGTCTTTCCAGGCTGATGTACCGAACTACTTGGAACCCATGCGACTGCAGCAGCAACGAGGTGGTGAGCCGCGAAACGCGTCCATTGCCATCGCGAAATGGGTGAATACA
>DATFZA010000784.1:0-8035 GCA_035314765.1 Bryobacteraceae bacterium | reverse complement strand
CAGCTCCCACTGCACCTCGTCATAGGGGGTCTTGCCTCCCTCGAGCTTCTGGGTGAAATAGCGGGGAAAAGGAACACCTTTCCGTTCCACGACCGGAAGACTCCGTTTCGAGGTGCTTTGGTTCAAACTGCTCATCTTGCTGCTCAAGTCTGCGCTCAATTGTCCCATCCTATTGGTTCTCCTGGGGCCTAGTTCCATTGTCACAAATCTGCAACTGAATTTTGCGGCTGAATGCAATGGTGCCCCAATATGTAGTGGCGAGTCAAGGACTTTATCTATATACAGGACAGCGGGTTGCAAGCCCTGCGAATCGATTCGTGGGAATCATTCGATTTCGGAGGGTCTCCTGATGGCTATGTGAACCATCAGCAATGTGCAGGAAAGCGGCTGCTTCTATCGACTTTGGACTCAAACATTTCGGGCCGCTTTAGTAGGCGAGGGTAAAGAGGCGGCAGTCCTTGTGCCTATCACTGGCCCCACTCGAGGCGCAAGTCAGAGCGAATACCCCAGGGACACCTGTAAGTCCGTGGTGGCACAGAATGAGTCCCGCCAAACGTTGATGCGATTTTGTGCGCTCGGCTTTGAACAGATTGTAACTGCCCAAAGCGGAATCGAACAAATTGCGGGACTTGACCCGGCCCGGGCTGTGATCGTTGTGCTGCGTGGGGGTTGCAGGCGCGCGCTGGCAATGCTGGGGCGATCTGAGGTCAGGAACGCCCAAGCCCAGAGCCAGAGCCGCACAGGCGGAAGCGGACACGGCAGTCGATCAAGCCGCCCGTTTCTTCGACCGCAAGCCCACCCTTGTCGTTGAAGCCAAACACAGGCCCCCGGGAGCGTCACTCCCCCGGAGGTCGGTCGCTAGGTAAGGTTAGGTTAAGGTTAGGCAGCATTATGTGCCAGGGTCACTTAAGGGCCCATCGCAGGGCGTGAACAGCCCAGCAAGCCAGAAACCGCCCGGATAATCGCGTCAAGCGAAAAAACGCCCCCGACCTTTTCGAGGGTCCGGACCCCGAGGACTACGTAGGCGTCCCGCTGTGTCCAATTTGCGACCAAGTCGCCAAAGCCAGGATGTTAGCCGGCAGCTTTTGCTGCCATTGATTTGAGAGGGCTCCGCCCTGGTTTCTTGGCAGGAATGCGGGCGGGAGTTTTGGCAGGAATTGCATTGACGGCTCCCTGAGGAGGTTCTACAAGGCAGGTCGCGACCCAGGTCCCTCCACCATCTTTGGCATAGCTGGGTGGGCTATACGCCGAGAGAAACACATCGTACGGCCAAGGCTTCGGGTCGGGGTCCTTAATTCTTGGGTCCGAGACGTACACTTGCGGGTCGCTCCCAGGCGAAACGCGGTATCCGCTTATTACCACGCAATGATAGTCTCCCGCTTTCCACATGATAGTAGCGCACACCGGCAGGTTCGCATCCAATGCCGTTCGGATTTCCTCGAAGCTGAGAAAGCCTCCCCGAGGTGTGTATGGTAACTTCAGGTCTCCTAGGGCCACTGATAGCCTAAGTGCTTGATCGGTTTCCGCGAAAGGCCCTAGTGCCTGCCTCGCGAATGTCTTCTGCGTCATTTTGGATTGGGGGTAGAAATAGCGCTCGACGCTTACTGCGACAGCGTTCCAGCACCAGTCCTTCTCCTGTTGATATTCAATCGGAAATCTATGAGCCATCTTGGGTACTCCAGTAATCTCGTCGATTCGCTTATCGGTTTGGAGGTTGCAGGCGCTTCACCGCGCCCTTTTTTCGGCCGTTTTCAGGCTGAGCCTCCGGAGATCCAGTGGTTGGGGGGTCGGCAGGCGGACCCGAGACGGATGCCCCAACAACTCCGCCACCCGTATGGCTGTGGCCGGGCCCAGATCCGCATACAACGATGGGTCCTACCACAAACACCATTCCTAAACCTGGCGTCGGCGGTTGCCCGATGCCTTGGGCATTTGCCAGCAGGCTCAAGCCTTGGGCCGGCGGGATATATTTTGGGCCCAATAGTTTCTCGGCGGGCGAAGTCTGAGGCGCGTCCGCCGGAGTCGGAACTACGCTGACTCCGCCTTTGCCGTCGAAGTGGATCTTGAACTCAATAAACATTCTCGTTTCTCCTTATCTTGTCTGGCGTGCAGTTAACAACTGTAAAAAGCGCGAATCACGCGATAAGTCCGCCATGTCCGGCCAGCGGTTCACATCGGCGAGCTCAGCGTACGAACAAGTGCTCAGAAGCTTAAGAGCGTCATCCCGTCGGCCCATGGCCTCGAAGGAAGCGACGACCTGAAAGTGCACGGTGGCGTCATCCGGCGACCACCGCAGCGCCTGGGCGATTTCGGACTCGGCCCTTGTTGCATCGCCGAGACGAGCGCAGACAAACGCTAACTGCGAGTGGGTCGCTCCGTCGAGCGGGTTCCGAGCAATCTCGTTCTCGCCCAGCTCCAGCGCGCCTTGGAACGCCACTAGTGACTCCGCGATGCGGTTCATGAGGCGATAGGCGGTACCGAGGTTCATCCTCAACAACAGCGTTTCTGGACCGAGGTTTAGTGCCCGTGAAATATTGTCTGCGGCTTCTTGGTTTTTTCCCTCCTCCAACAATACGACCGCGAGCGTATTCAAAACCTTGGGCGACTCTCCCAAACGATTGGCGAGGCGAAGCTCATACTCGGCTTCCGGCAAGCGCCCCATGGTTGAGTAGTCTAGGCCCAGAACGCGATGTGACTCTGGCTCTAAGGGGGCCAGCTCCACCATCTTCGAGTAATGCGGGAGGGCTTCCGCATAGTCTGCGTGTCCGTAGTGGAACGCTCCAAGAGTCTGATGATTCCTGTAGTCGTCCGGATCCACTTCCACGGCCTTGCGATACTCCGCCAGCGCCTCATCCAGCCGATTGATTGCCTCGTATGCCTGACCTAACACCCGGTGCGCTTCGCCATCGCTTGGGTCCAGCGCGATGGCCCTCGAACACTCCGCCGTCGCCAACTCCGGGAGACCTTCACGAAGGCTCAAGAGCCCCGCAACACGGTGCACCTGCGCTAGGTCCTGGTTGCGCTGCTGGGCTTGCCGCTCCGACTCCTTGGCGCTTTCGAGCCATGCTGCATCCTTGGACACGAACCACTTCCATTGCTGCCCTTCCGCTAACGCGGCGTACGTGAGCGGGGAGTCGGGATCCTCGGCTACCGCACGCTCCAGCAGCGGTAACGCAGTGTCGATAGTCGAGTTCCGGCGTAGGTTCCACAAGCCGACCCGGTAATCCTGCATGGCAGACGAATTTACCTTGGCCGCGACCACCAGTGGGGGCAGTCCCAGTTGCGCGGTCACCATGCCCGCAAGCGCCACAGGTGCATATCGCAGTTCTCCGGGAGCGTACGCGGCCGTCCACTCTTTGCCGTTGACCCGGGTTCGCGCGTCGGTCAAAACGGCCCGCAAAACCAGCTTGCCGTCTTTGTTCGTTAATGCCGCGTGCAGAACGTGGGTCGGACTTTTTTCCTCAGGCGAGATCACCCTGAGCCTGGCTACATCCCCGCCTTTGAGGCGAGCCAGTTGGGCTGCCGTGTCGCGGGACAAGCTCGCTGCCTGATCCCGGATTTCAGCGCTGGATTCGATGGGCAGCATCGCCAGCCGCCAGGATTCTTTCGGCGCCGCGCCGCGCTGGTAGGTCACCACGCCGGTGACCACCACCAGAACGGCGGCCGCCGCTGCCAGCAGAAACCACCGCCGGGAAGACGACGGCGCAAGCACCTGCGCCACTTCGGACGCGTCGCCAAGTCTGCGCGCGGGATCGGGCTCGAGACATCGCGCCAGCAGACGGTCCCATGGAGAATGAAGCACTGGCGGCCTATGCGTGAGCCGTTGGCTGGCGGAGACCTCTGGCCCGTGCGGCTTATGTCCCGAGGCAAGCTGATATAGGATGACGCCCAGCGCGTACACGTCCGACGCCGCGGAAGCCTTGTGGCCCTTCCAGAGTTCGGGCGCCATGTAGTCGGGCGTCCCACCCTGAGTTCCCTGGGACGCGGTGGCGAGCGCGGCCGGCGTCTGGTGCGCCAAGCCGAAGTCTGTGATCACCGCCCGCATCGCTCCGTCCGAGGTCTTGGTGAGGATGATGTTGTTGCTCTTGAGGTCGCCGTGGATCACCTGATTGCGGTGTGCTTCCGCTAAGCCTGCCGCGAGCTGCCGCGCGATGGTTTGCGCTTCGTCCGGCGGCACGGGCCCGCGCTTGAGCCGCTCATCGAGCGTCTCGCCCTCGAGAAACTCCATGGTGATGAAGTCTATGTCTCCCTGGCGAGTGGAGGCGGTGTGGATCTCGAATATCTTGCACACGTTGGGGTGGCTGATTTCCCGGGCGTGGCGCACCTCCGGCGGCAGGCGCTTGCGGAAGCCGGTCTTGGCGCACTTGATGGCGATACGGCGTTCGAGCTTCTCGTCCCAGGCTTCATACACCACGCCCATGCCGCCTTGGGCGATTTCGCGTTCGATCCGGAAGCGCCCTTCTACTAGGGCGCCCTCTTCGAAAGGATGCTCGGGCGAGAGCGGCTGGAACAGCGGCTCCTCCAGGAAGCCCTGCATGCGATCTTCCCACTCCACATAGCTCCACGCCTCACGGAAGAGGTCGGGATCACCAGAACTCGCTTGGCGCAGAAAGCTCTCGCGCTCCTCGCGGGGCTTGGCCAGCGCCAAGTCCACCAAGGTCATCACCAGATCGTCGTCCTGGGCTTTTCCTGACATGAGATTTTTTGTGAATTACCGCGGTTGATTTCCGGCCGCGCGTTCGTACAACCACCGGCGCGCATCGCTCCACATCCGCTGCATGGTACGGGGTTTCATTCCCATAGCTTCGGCCGCCTCTTCATCGGAGAGGCCGAGGAAATACTTGAGTTCCACCAACTGGCACCACTGGGGCTTTTCGTCCGCGAGTTCAGTGAGTAATTTGTCCACGGTGAGCGCTAAGTCGATCTTGGCGCTGTCGGCGGGGAGGAAATCTTCCATCCCTTCAATGGCGACGAACTCCGCGGCGGGACGTCCCCGTGCATGATCGATCAAATATCTGCGCATGGCTCTGGCTGCTAAAGCGAAGAAGTGGCTCCGGTTCTGCCAGTCGCGATCTTTGACGCCAACCAGCTTGATGTAAATCTGGTCGACCAATTCGGTGGCCTGGAGGGTGTGGCCCTTGCGCTCACCCTTCATCAGGTAGTGAGCCAAACGGCGTAGATTCGGAGTCACCAGCGCGAACAGTTCTTGTTCCGCGCCGCCATCGCCGTCGCGCCACTGCTGGAGGAGAAAGGTGATGTCTCCCACGTGCCTCCGGGGTATGAGTATGGGCTGTGGCTTAAGAGTATATCCCATTGTCTTCCTGGTTGAAAGAACCCCGCCTGTGTCGCTGCCTGTGTTGCTGTAGCTGAATGTGTCGGTGTGAGTGCCGATGCAGACTGTCATCACACTTTAAAGCGTAATTCCTGGAAATTTCCGCCAGTCTGGAGTAAGTGCGTCACTTGACTGCTCACTAGACCTAAACATAGCGTCAGAAGTACTTGCGCATCCGCTCCCTCACGGTCGCGGCTCTGTTACGGAACCGCGCGCGTCAGCAGGCGGCCACTCGCTAGTACTTTGACGCCATGTTTAGGTTGATCTGGCGGGACTTGAGGAGCTTTCGCGCAGCGGTGGCGGTTATGTCCGCGCTTCACGCTATCCCCAGCGAGAGTCAAGTGACCCGGTTCACCGAACCTCACGAAAAAGGAGTAACCCAATGAGCAGTCTGAAGCAGTTGTTCGTTCTCACGGTCTTTGGCGCGCTGGCAGGTTTGAGTCTGAACGCGCAGATCGTCAATTTGAAGGCAAATATCCCGTTCGATTTCCACGCCGGAAAGAGAGTGATGCCGGCCGGGGAATATCAGATTCACGGGGAAGGTTCGTGGTTCCTGGTGCATCCGGCCGATGGCGACAAGCCGGTCACCTCATTCCTTACATTTTCGGCTATTGGCGATGAATCGAATCGCGGCGAGCCCCGGATCGAGTTCAAACGCTACGGGAACACGTACTTTCTGGCCACGATCTGGAACGGCTACGCAGCCGATGGGCGAGAGCTTGCGAAGGAGGTTGGCGAAAAAAAGCTGGCCAAGGAAGCCAAGTCGACCCAGACGATAATCGTTGCCCGCAAGTAGTTCGCCCGGCGTGCGGCGCGGGCACATCCGGCAAGGGATGGGCGCGCCGCATCATTCATTGGTATGCGTTGTGGCGCTATTCCTTATGCGCCTGCCCTTCCACTAACTCAATGCGTATATGATCCGGCCCTTCAATAAACGCGTAGCGCACTTTGCCACCCAGCACCGATTTCGGCTCGTCGGTCACCACCACGCCGTCGTTCTTTAGGCGGGCCAGCGTTTCGTCCAGGCTGTCGACACCGAAACCGATGTGATCGGTAACATGGCCTTTGGTGGATTCAAACTCGTCGCGATCTTTCCATAGGTCCGGCCACTGCGTCTTCGCGTATTGATAAGGAAAGATGATGATATTGACGTTGTCCATCAGCAGAGACATCGACGGTCCGATCTGGAATCCGTTGTACATGCGGGCTTCGCGCGAAGGAGTGCCGCGGCCGCGCCACTGCAGGCCAAACTCCTTGATGTACCATTGCCCGGCGGCGATGGGATCCTTGCTGAGCAAGTGAATGTGGCCGAAGTTGTGATGGTTGGCGGTGTTCAGCTCGATCAACTGGTGGTCCGGACCATCCACGTAAGCGTAATAGAACAGGCCTTTGCCCTTGGCGCTGGCGTTGCCGCCGATATCGCTAATGTCGGTCAGCGGCGTTTCGAATTTCGTCCCGCTGTCTAACTGTTTTTGATAGGTCTCCGGCATGTGCTCCGCGCCCCAGCCGATATGCCAGATGGTGGAGGTGATCTCGGATTTTGGTGGCGTGTTTACTTTGGTGAACAATAGCCAGGATTTTTGCGCCCACACGGCATCCACGGCGCCCGCGAACTTCGCCTTTTCCGCGTCGAATTTTGTGGTGTAGAAATCAATCGCCGCCTTCGGGTCGGTGGCGTTCAAGTGAACGTGGTGGAAGTGCGCCAGTGGTTGCGCTGGTTGGGGAGTTTCCTGAGCGAGCGACCAAGTGGCGGCGAGTACAGCGACGGGGCTGAGGATTCTTCTTAGCACGGAGACATTGTATCGCCGTGAGGCAGTGAGGGCTTCCGGCCGGACCAGGAGTCCCGCGAGCACAGGCTAAAGCCTGTGCCACGAAATGTTAATGACTCCTTGATCAAGCTGGGCCTCGTCAACCCGTCCAGCCCCGAACGTCATCAGTGAGGGGATGGGCGCTCGGTCCCCTCACTGACGTTCGGGGCTGGACATGGGATAGACATGATTTCAGAGATGTAGGAACTCCAGGGCCGGACCAGCGCCGACGAGGCGTCGGCCCTACAGGGACTACTGGATTGGCAGGATGACCACGTTGCTGGAGTAGTTTCCGCTGTGGACGAACAACTGCACGTTGCCAGCAGGCAAGCCGGCGGGCACCTGGAAATTGACTTGATTGAGCCCGACAAAGCCAGGCGCCAGTCCGGAGAAACTCACCGTGGCTGGCGTAGTTAACGTCGACAAGAAAACCTGCGGTATGGCCACCGTGTAATCCAGGCCGCTCGAGGAATAAGTGGCGCCCAAACCTGTCAGAAACATAGAGACGGTTTCGCCCGCCAAGGCCGGATTGGCGGTGGTGACCGGTTGCCCCGAAGCATGCAGAACCGATGCCAGGCCGGTGCCGGAGGAGTCCTGAGTGAAGATTGCCGGGACGGCCGACGCCAACAGAACTTGAGTGGTATGCTGGCCGCCGGTTGAGGTGACAACAGAAATCTGAACCAAGCCGGAAAGATTGGCCGGGAGATAGGCATTGATCTGGGTCGCGCTCACGTAGAATAGCCCGAGCGGTTGACCGTTGGCCGTGAGCATGGAGCTGCCAAGCTGTGTTGGTAAGGGCAACGACCCCGCCTGTACGGTGCTGGACGCGAGCCCCGCGCCATAGACGGAGATGATGGATCCGGCGGCGATGCTAAGCGTGTTGACCGCGCCAGCC
>DATFZA010000783.1:0-3800 GCA_035314765.1 Bryobacteraceae bacterium | reverse complement strand
GAACCGGTGTCTACCACCGAACCGGTGTTCTACCACCGAGCCGGTGTCTACCGCCGAGCCGGTGTCTACCGCCGCTGTCTACCGCCGAACCTCTGTCTACCGCTGAACCGGCCGTAAGTTTCCGCTGATCGAAGCGGCGTTTTTTGTTAGGCTGAACGCATACTCAATATGCTGTTTACCTCGGTTCTGTTCTATCTATTTGCTAACTTGCCGGGCATGCCTCCGGTTCTGGACCCGAAGGACATTTACTCAGCCGATCGCCCCAATCAGCTTAGCGCCGCGGTGAAAGGATTTCCTTCCCGCGTGTATGTGCCCAACAGCGGAAGCAACACCGTATCCGTCATCGATCCGAAAACCTTCAAGATAATCGACGAGTTCAAGGTCGAGAAGCAGCCGCAGCATGTGGTGCCGTCCTGGGATTTGAAGACGCTCTGGGTGTTGAACGACCTGAGCAGTTCGCTGACGCGCATCGATCCCGCCACCGGCAAGAAGGGCGAGACTATTCCGGTGGACGACCCTTACAACATGTACTACACGCCCGATGGCAAGTTCGCCATCGTGGTGGCGGAAGCGAAAAGGCACCTGGACTTCCGCGATGCCAAATCGATGAAGTTGGTGCACTCTCTCAGCGTGCAGTGCAAGGGGGTGGACCACATGGATTTCACCGCCGACGGACGATACGCCATAGCCAGTTGTGAGTTTTCGGCGTTACTGCTGAAAGTGGACATCGCCGAACAGAAGGTGGTGGGCACACTCGCGCTCAAGGCACAGGGCGAACACCGCGCGATGCGCCATCCGGAACACGCCTTCCAATGGAACAAGGACGGGATGCCGCAGGACGTGAAAACATCGCCGGATGGCAAAACCTTCTACGTGGCCGACATGGTGGCCAACGGCGTCTACATGATCGAGCCGGATGCTTTCAAGATTTCGGGTTTTATTCCGACCGGCGAAGGCACACATGGCCTGTACGCCAGCCGCGATTCAAAGTATCTTTACGTCTCGAATCGGGGCGAAGGTAGCATCTCGCTGATTGATTTTGCGAGCAAGAAGGTAGTCCAGAAATGGCCGATTCCGAAGGGCGGCTCGCCGGATATGGGCGGCGTTTCGGCGGACGGAAAAGTGCTGTGGCTTTCGGGCCGCTACAATGCGGAAGTGTACGCATTCGACACGCAATCGGGCAAACTGCTGGCGCGCATCCCGGTCGGCAAGGGTCCGCACGGGCTGTGCGTGTATCCGCAGCCGGGGCGTTATTCGTTGGGGCACACCGGCGTGTTCCGGTAGTCAAAAACGCCAGAAGAAGTTCCTCTGAGCGAACCGGCGCAAGCGCTGGGTGAAGCTTGTGCCATTTCACCGCATTGGTTTCACCATTCCTGTCTTTGAACCGTTTTGTACGCTGGCTCTCCGCGTGCAGATCCATTCCAAAGGGGTTCATTAATGCAAAAATATGCCCTTTTTCTTATGGTCGTGCTCCTGCTTGCGAGTGGCGGCCTCTTTTTCCTGTCTGCGCAACCTGCGACTCCGGCCCAAAACTCTGACAACTCAACCACTCCGCGCACTTTGGAAGGTTACGTGGAGCAGGAGAAGCCATTCTTCGATTACCTGCTCAAGCACCATCCCATCTTCCAATACGAAAAAGATGGCCGGATGGTCGGCAAATATCACATCAGCGACCGCGACGAAGAGTTCGTCGAAGAAGGCGGAGGCAAAGATTACTCCAAGCAGAATAACCGGCAAGTCTCGATGACGTACCGGCTGGGCATGGAATCCATCCTCGATCTGCCTAACCGCTTCGTGGGCGCCAAGAAATGCGGGGAATGCCACCCAGCTCAATATGAGAAGTGGGTTCGTTCCCGCCACGCCAAAGTGGTTCGCTTTCCCGATGAGATGGAGGAAGTTCCCAACCAAGATCTGAAAGCCGGGCTCTACGGCGGCAAAGCCTCCGTACTGCCGGAAGGCATCACGGCGGATGCGATTTACGCAGTGATTGGGACGCCGCGGACCAAGTACGGTTTTGTCGATGGCTGGCTGGTGCGAGGCACTTACCACGTTGAGGGCGGCTTCCTGAAAGACGGCACCGGAACGCTAGTGGCCGGCGGCAACCAGTTTTCGCGAACCTGGGCCGAATCGTTCACGCCTGAAGTCGTCCAAACGATTGCCGGCTTCGTGCCGGGTTTCCCGACCAAATTAGAGGACTTCGGCGACAACGGCTCCAAAGTTTGGGGCATGACCTCCTATGGCGCTAAGAACAGAAAGACCATGCTGTTCCAGCCCGCTACCGCTTATTGCGAGATCTGCCACACCTTCAAGTTCGATTTCAAGAGTGACGCCGAATTGATCGCGGCGCTGGGCCATCCGGACGAACTGCGCAAGCACACTGTTAGCAAAGGCATCGGGTGCGAGGAGTGCCACGGCGCTGGCGCCCATCTCTACGGCGCGCGGGGAGCGGGACTTCCGTCCAACTGCGAGCGCTGCCACCAGCGCTTTGCCTGGAATGAAGAGCAAGCCAAAAAGGATCCCGCGCATCCCTTCACAGCCTTCTTCAAGACCAAATGTCCGGCGTGCGGGACCGAAGGGTCGCAGGGTTACAACACGGCGCATTATTCGAAAGGAATTCGCTGCACTACTTGCCACGATCCGCACGAGGTGACGGAGAACGACTGGAAGGACAGCTTCACCGTGCCCGCTCTGAAAAAACAGTGCGCGGACTGTCACGCCGACCAGCAGGCGTTCTTCGCCAACAACGAGATCCACGGCAAGAACAAGTGCGAGAGCTGCCACATGCCAAACATGATGAGCTGTGAGAATTTCGGTACCATTCAATATCCGGACTCCGGCGGCTTTGATACCGCCCGAGCGGCGCACATCTGGCGCATTGTGGTCAGCCCGGACGAAAAGACGCTGAATCCGCCGGAAGGTAAGGATCGGAACTACAAAGACGGTTCCTGGCGTCTGACCAAGAAGGACGGCAAGCCGTACGTCGACCTGATGTGGTCCTGCGGCCGCACCAGCTACATGGACGGAAACGTAATCGCAGGCGGCGGCTGCCATAGTGGCGTGCAGTCGTTTCAGGCGAAAGAGCTGAAGTTCACCAACCAGAAAATGATCTACGACCGGGTGGTCGCCTGGCAGAAACCCGTCAAAGACGGCATCGCCAGCGTCCAGGCTGCATTGGCCAAGATTGATTCGGACCTCAACAAAGCCCGCCTCAACGCAGCCGAAAAGGCGCAGGTGCAGTTGATGGCCAACCAAGCCCAGGAGATCGTTACCGCGGTCCAGAGAGACGGGTCGTGGGGCGTGCATGGACCTTCGTTCACTCTCAAGAAAGTGAATCAGGCCAAGCTTCTGACCGACGGCGCTATCGCCGCGCTCTCGGGGAACTCCAAGTTGGTTGCGTTAGCGAAATGACCTGTCGGCTTTTCGCGATATTTCTGGTCGCCAATGTTGCCGGACTGTCTGCCGATAGCCCGGCTGCGTTGACAATGTCCCAGGTTGAAGCGCTGCTCGGCAAGCCAGGAGTGTACATCTACGATGTCAACGTGCCCGAGCTTTGGGAGGGTGGTCACTTGCCCGGCGCCATCCACATCGACCGGCCGGATTTCCGCCGGCTGCTTCCGCGCGACAAGAAATCGACGCTGGTATTCTATTGCGCCAACAGGCTGTGCCTGGCCAGCCGCGACGCCGCGGTGGAAGCCTCACGCCACGGCTATCGCAATGTCTACGTGATGCCAGAGGGAATCTTTGGATGGATGGGTAGCGGCAGAGCAGCAGAACCCGTCATTAGCTCGAAACCATAGACT
>DATFZA010000782.1:0-6715 GCA_035314765.1 Bryobacteraceae bacterium | reverse complement strand
GCGATTCACTTCGCCGGCCACCGAGCCCAGATCGCGGTCCTGGACATTGGCGTAGACATCGAACAGCGGCTGCACGTCATAGTGGTTCACAATGGCGGCAGCGGAGCCGCGCGTCAAGCCGGCGATATTGGCGAGCAGTTGCGGAGCTTGACCCGCGGCCGCACGGATGGGCGTACTGAGCATGGTTGCGGTGGAATCCACCTGATACGTGGGCGTCTGCACCACCACCGGGTAATCCACTCCATTTTGTGGATTGATCCAATAATTGGGCGCGACGTCGCGGCTGGAACCCAGCGACACCAGCATGCTGTCGGCGACATCCTTCTGCGTCATGCCGAGTTGATCCGCCCGGACGCGATCCACCGCAAAACGCATTTCCGGCACATCCACCACCTGATGAATGTGCACATCGGCGGTTCCTTCAATGCGCTTGACTTTGCGCTCAATTTCCTGCGCCATGCGGTAGTTAGCATGCTCATTAGTCAGCGGCCCGATCACCTGGATATCGATGGGCGCGGGCAAGCCGAAATTCAGGGTCTGGCCGACAATATCGGCTGGCTGGAAGAAGAAAGTCATGTCGGGATAATCCCGGTTCAAACGCGTACGCAATTGGCGGACATAATCCCAGGTGGGATGATGATCGCCCGGCTTCAGCGATATCAGGACCTCGCCGTCGAACGAGCCCACCGTCCCGCTGTCGCTATAGGCCAGATTGTTGCCGCTATAAGGCAGGCCAATATTATCCAGAATGTCGCTGAGATCGTGCCGCGAGATCACCGATCGGATGGTGTCTTCCACCTTCGCGAAATCCACCTCCGTTTGCTCGATCCGTGTGCCCGCGGGAGCGCGGACATGCAATCTGATCTGCCCGGCGTCCACCTGCGGAAAGAAGTCGCGCCCAAGAAACGGGGCCAGCGCGCCCGCCATACCGCAGAGCAAAACAAAAAACGCCGCGACCATGCGGGGATGGTCCACCGCCGCGGCCACCAGGTTCCGGTAACTTTCCCGTAGCTTATGAAATTGGCTGTTGAAGGCATGATGAGCGCGCCAGAAGATGTTGTCTCCAGTCCGGTTGGTTTCCTCCTCGCCGTGGCTATAACGATCCACTTCCGCCGCCAGCAAAAAATGCACCATGGTGGGCACCAGCGTGCGCGACAGAAAATAAGACGCCATCATCGCCAGCACCACGGCCAGCGCCAGCGGCGTGAACAAATACCGGGCTGCGCCAGTCAAGAAGATCACCGGCACGAATACAATGCAAATACACAAAGTGGAAACAAACGCCGGAACGGCAATCTGCTGGGCGCCGTCCAAAATCGCCCGCAGAATCGGCTTTCCCTGGGCCAGATTGCGGTGAATATTTTCGATCTCCACCGTCGCATCGTCCACCAGAATGCCCACCGCCAGCGCCAGTCCGCCCAGCGTCATCACGTTGATGGTCTCATTCATCAGGTACATGATGGCGAGCGAAGTAAGGATCGACAGCGGAATAGAAACGCAGACAATCACCGTGCTGCGCCAGCTTCCCAGGAACAGCAGAATCATCAGCGCCGTCAGCCCCGCGGCGATAGCGGCTTCCTTCAAAACGCCGTAAATAGCCGCGCGCACAAAAATCGATTGATCGAACAGCAGCTTCATCTTCAGCGCGGGTGGCAGGGTCAACCGGATACGCGGCAGAATCTCTTTCACTCGCGACACAATGTCCAGCGTGGATGCGCCGCCGTTCTTCAAGATCGTCAGCAGCGCGCCCCGGCTGCCGTTGTGACGCACGATATTGGTCTGCACCTGATAGCCATCGCGCACGTGCGCCACGTCCCGCATATATACCGTCGCGCCGTTCACCTGTTTGATCGGCAGATCGTTAAACAGCCCGGCGGCGTCCGGCATGCCGTTCAACCGCACCGCAAACTCGCGCTGGCCAATCTTCACTGCGCCCGCCGGCAGAATCAGGTTCTGATTATTGAGCGCATTCACCACGTCCATGGGCGACAGTCCCTGCGCATACAGCTCCTCGGGTTTGATGTCGACCATGATCTGCCGCGGCTTGCCGCCATAAGGACTGGGAAACGATCCGCCCTGCACCGTCGACAGCTGGGTCCGGATGAAGTTGGTGGACACGTCATACAGCGCCTGTTCCGGCATGCTGTCGCTGGAAATTCCGAGTTGCAGAATCGGCACACTGGAGGCGTTATAACGAATAATCGCCGGCGGCGACATGCCCGGAGGCAGAATGTGCAGCAACTGCCCGGTCAAAGCCGAAATCTGAGCCACGGCCGACTCCACCTTGGCATTGGGATGGAAGAAAATCTTGATGACGCTCAAGCCCGCCAGCGACTGCGATTCAATGTGCTCGATGTCGTTTACCGTGGTGGTGAACCCGCGCTCGCAGCGAATGGTCACCACCTCCGCCATCTCCGCGGCGGAAATGCCGGCGTAGGACCAGATTACGCTGACCACCGGAATGTTGATATCCGGGAAAATATCCGCCGGCATGCGCAGTATGGCCATACCGCCAAGAGCCACAATCAGCAGCGCCATCACGACAAAGGTGTATGGCCGCCGCAATGCCAGTCGAACAATCCACATAAAATGAGAAGACCGCAGCGGGGCGGGCGCGGTTACGCGGGTAAAAGACTATTGTAGAGCAGAGCCGGCGGTACCCGTGGCAAGGACTAGAATGGATGCAGTCATGAAGCTTTTGGTCAGCATCTATCAAGACGAGGACGGCGCATTCATCGCCGAATGTCCAGCAATTCCGGGATGCGTCAGCCAGGGAGCGACGGAAGCCGAGGCTGAAGCGAATGTGGCAGACGCGATCCGCGAGTGTTTGGCGGTAACGGCTGAGAAGGGCATTCCGCTCACGGTGATCACTCGGGAGATTGAAGTGACCGTCTGATGGCTCCGGTCCCGCTATTGCGGCCTCACGTCGTGGTGCGCGCTTTCCAGCGCCTCGGATGGGAGGTTGCACGGCAGCGAGGCAGCCACATCATTCTGACGAAGCGAGGCCACTCAGCAACCCTCCCGATTCCCGATCATTCGCAAGTCGCTCGCGGGACGCTTCGAGTCTCTGATAGCGAAGGAGGGTTGACCGTCGACGAATTTCTTTCGTCGGTCTGACCGTTGTTGTTCATAGCGCAGCGTCTGCCTGGTTCGGATGGAAGAAGATCTTGATGAGGCTCAAGCCGCCAGCGACTGCAGCTCAATGGGAGTAGTCATGGGCCGCGGACATTCTCGCGATGCCAGTCTGCGTCTTGTGGCGCCAGGCGCTCGATTTCCGCCGCGAACTCGTGCCGAAATCAACACGAAATCGGCGCCGGCCGGATGCAGGTAGCGTGCCGCTCTTCGGCTTCGGCGACGGACGATTCAGAAATTATTTGGCCGCCTCCATATCTTGCTGGAGAGACCGCCATTTTAGTCAGGTTAGTAAGGTCGTTTCCTCCCGAGCCGGGAGAGGAAAATACCGTAATGTGCCGAGTCTACTTCCATAATGGGTAAAGACCGATGTGGGTAACGGACGATGTTCGTAACTGGAGGCAAAATGCATTTAATCTCCCAGTGGGTCCGCGGGATGCTTGGCAGGGTGTTCACCGTGTGCGCGGCAATCTGCTTTGTACAAACGCTTCAGGCTCAGCCGAATGTTTTGACTTGGCATAACGACAACGCGCGATCGGGGCAAAACCTGCAAGAAGCGGTTTTGACGCCCGCCAACGTGAAGTCTTCCACATTTGGAAGGCTGTTCACGATTACCGTGGATGGCAAAGTTGACGCCCAGCCGCTCTACGTAGCCTCTCTGGCGATTCCGGGAAATGGCATTCATAACGTTTTATTGGTTGCAACCGAGCACGACAGCGCGTACGCGTTTGACGCCGACACCGGCGCGCAATTGTGGAAAGTGTCGGTGCTGGGAGCAAGTGAAACATCCTCCGACAACCGCGGGTGTAGCCAAGTCACGCCGGAAATAGGAATCACCGCTACCCCGGCGATCGATTTGCAGATCGGCCCGCATGGAACCATGTATCTGATCGCCATGTCGAAAACGGCGTCAGGAGCTTACCTTCACCGGCTACATGCGCTGGATATCGCTACTGGAGCGGAACTGTTCGGTGGACCGGTTCAAATTACCGCTACTTACCCGGGCAGCGGAGCGGAGGGCTCTAGAACTACCCAGACCTTCGCCGCCAGTCAACATAAGGAACGGCCAGGGCTGCTCATCTCCAATGGAATTGTTTACACCACGTGGGGTTCCCATTGCGACGCCGGGCCCTACACGGGTTGGGTTATGGGGTACAACGAGTCTACGCTCGCGCAGACCAGTGTGCTGAACTTAACGCCGAATGGAAATGACGGCGGAATCTGGATGTCTGGCGCCGGACCGGCTGCGGATGCCGCCGGAAATCTCTATCTCCTGATGGGCAATGGTACGTTCGACACAACGTTGTCGGGAGGTTTCCCGTCCCAGGGCGATTATGGCAACGCATTCGTGAAGATTCAGGTGGGTGCCAACGGGAAGCTTTCGGTTGCCGACTACTTCACCATGGACAATACCACGTCGGAGTCCGGCTCGGATACCGACTTGGGTTCTGGCGGCCTCATGTTGTTGCCGCCTGTAAACGACTCCGGCGGACAAAGCCGCTCGTTAATCGTGGGCGCCGGCAAGGATCAGAACATCTACGTGGTCGATAGTAGCAACTTGGGCAAGTTCAGCCCGACTGCCGATACCATCTTTCAACAGATGACCGGGGCCGCGCCGGGTGGTGTTTGGTCCAGCCCTGCCTGGTTCAACGGAACGTTGTATTACGGTTCTGTGGGCGCCAATTTGAGAGCCTTCAAGTTCGCCAACGGCAGTTTTCCGCTGAGTCCTAATTCACAGTCGTCAAACTCCTTCGAATACCCCGGAGCTACACCTTCTATTTCCGCCAACGGAACACAGAACGCAATTCTTTGGGCGGCCGAGAATTCATCCCCAGCCGTTCTTCATGCTTACGATGCGGCCAATCTAGCGACGGAGCTCTATAACAGCAATCAGGCCGCCAATGGGAGAGATCATTTCGGAGCCGGCAATAAGTACATCGTGCCGACCGTGGCGAATGGGAAAGTATACGTCGGCACAACTAACGGTGTCGGGGTCTTCGGACTGCTGTGCAGCTATTCCATACTCCCAACACAGAATTCTTTTCTGGTGGCTGGAGGGACGGGTCAAGTCTCCGTCACCGCCACGAGCGGATGTCCCTGGTCGGCGGCCAGTAATGCGGCTTGGATAACCGTGACGTCGGGCAGTTCTGGGACGGGTAGCGGAACGGTGGGCTATTCGATTATGGCAAATTCCGGGTCGGCTGGACGCACCGGGACACTAACCATCGCCGGACAAACCTTCACGGTTACTCAGGCCGGCGCTTCTCCCGTCAGCGCAATATCGCGAGTTGGGATCTTCCGCCAGGGCTTTCTCTGGATCTTGGACGCCAATGGCAATGAACAGATGGACATTCCTCCGGATCTCGTATACGCATTCGGTGGAATTCCCGGCGACATCCCGATCACCGGAGATTGGAATGGCGATGGGCATACCAAGATCGGAATCTACCGCCCGAGCAATGGCTTGTTCATTCTGGACACAAACGGTGACGGGGTACTCGATGCGGGAGATTCTGTCTTCAACCTCCATATCGGAAAATCACCGGGAGATATACCCGTTACCGGCGACTGGAACGGAGATGGCCGTACCAAGGTTGGGTATTTCCGGCAGGGATTCCTGTGGATTCTGGATACAAATGGGGATGGTCTGTTTGAACAGGGAAGCGACCAGGTCTTCGCCTTCGGGGGTGTAGCCGGCGACGTTCCGGTGGTAGGCGACTGGACGGGAACTGGCGCCAGTAAGATCGGAGTCGTGCGGCAGGGATTCCTGTGGGTGCTGGATGCCAACGGCAATGGAACGTTTGACGGGACGGGGCCGGGAGAGGATCTTGTTTTTCCGTTTGGAGGCATTCCCGGCGACGTACCGTTAACCGGAGATTGGAATGGAAACGGAATCACCGAGGTGGGTATCTTCCGGCAGGGATTCCTGTGGGTGCTGGATGCCAATGGCGATCGACAGATGGATGCGGGAGACTACGTTTTTGGGTATGGCGGGCTCCCCGGCGACAAGCCAGTCGTGGGCAAGTGGTGATCGCCGTTCACGCTTGGCAGTACACCGTGTCTCGATATATTGTCAAGCGATATAGATCGGGGATGCATGCGCTGCCCGCAAAAGCACTCACCGGGTGCGTGGTGCTCAGCGCAATCACCTGCATGCCGGCGCGCCGGCCCGCCTCAACGCCAGCGGGCGCGTCTTCCACCACCAGACAGCGCTCTGGCTGAACGCCCAGCAACGCCGCGGCCTTCAAGTATCCTTCCGGATCGGGCTTGCCGCGCGCAATCTCATCCCCGCAGACCATCACGGCCGGAACCGGCAAACCGGCACAGCCCAGCCGGATCTCCGCCAGACGCCGATGCGCGGAGGTCACCACCGCCCAGCGTTCCACTTGCGCCAGTAGCGCCTTGGCGCCCGGCACTTCGACGATTCCCTCGGTGTCCAGTTCCTCCCGCGCGTCAAACCAGGCTGTCTCCTGCTTGGTATCGAGCCAGGGCGCGACTTCCCGCATGGTCTCCGATGTTCGCCGTCCGTGCATAACTTTGAGGAGAGGCTCCTCCTCGAGTCCGGCGCGCCGCGCCCAGATCC
>DATFZA010000781.1:0-12223 GCA_035314765.1 Bryobacteraceae bacterium | reverse complement strand
GGTCACACGCCCGAAATGGCCGAGTTGGACAGCAGGACGGTGGAAAAGGGCCGCTATTTCACTGAAGCCGAGGATAGCCGTTCGTCCTACGTGTGCCTGGTTGGGGATGACATCGTGCAACAGTTGCTGGTGGGCGTAAATCCCATTGGCCAGGTGATCCGGATTGACAATCAGGAGTTCACGATTATCGGGACGATTGAGAAGATCGGCTCGGTGTTGGGGCAGAATCAGGACACGTTCGCGATTGTCCCGATGAACACGTATCTACGGATGCGCGGCGCGCGAAACAGTATCACGATTAACGCCAAATCGGAATCGGGCGGTAACTTTGAGGAAGCGCAGGATGAAGCGCGGGTGATTTTACGGTCGCGCCGTCATCTCGATCCCACGCAGGACGACGATTTTTTCATCGGCACCAAAGACAGTTACATCTCGCTGTGGAAGAGTATCAGCTCGGCGTTCTTTGCGGTCTTCATCATGGTGAGTTCCATCTCAGCGGTGGTGGGCGGCATCGTCATCATGAACGTGATGCTGGTGAGCGTAACGGAGCGCAAAAAGGAAATCGGGATCCGGCGCGCGTTGGGCGCCTCGCAGCAGGATATTTTGCGGCAGTTCTTAGCGGAAAGCGTAATGCAGTGTTTGATGGGCGGCGCCGTAGGGATTAGCATTGGCTTTGCCTGCGCGCTGGCGCTGCGCTCTTTCACATCTTTTCCTGCGTCTGTGCAGACGTGGGTAGCGGTGCTCGGCTTGGTGCTGAGTTCGGTGATCGGGCTATTTTTCGGAATTTATCCGGCAACCCGGGCCGCGAAACTCGACCCGGTGGTAGCTTTACGGTCGGACTAATGAGAATCGCGAAATACGGTGTGTTGGAATTAGGGTCAAGCGCTCAGGGGGACACCGCTGCGGTAGTTTTGAGCGGAGGAGTTCGGACTCGAGCCCGCAGTGTCCCCATCCGCGTCGCGGACTCGCCGGTTCTCCTCTTTAAGATGCCACCCTGCCAAGATTGTCATTTTTGAGATGCCATCCTGCCCCGCAAGTGTCATTGTATTGTGCGAGTCCCCATCATATGACCCGGCATGAGTTGATCGAAAACCTGATGGTGGCGATGGAAACCCTGCGCTCACACAAGGGGCGATCCACGCTCACTATCCTGGGCATTGTGATTGGCGTTACCAGCGTCATTTCGGTGGCCTCGATCATCGACGGGCTAAACAAATTTGTAGCCGACAAAGTGGAATCGTTCGGCTCGCGAACTTATTTCGTCACGAGGTTTCCGCCGGGATCGGACCCATCGCACCTGCCTTTGAAAACCCGCATCCGCAAGTACATCGATTACTCCGACGCCGCGTATCTGCGAGAGGCCTGTCCGGATATCGAAACGGCTACGACGTTCGGAACTAGAGCTTTCTTTTTTGGCGACACGAACGTCATGAGCTATGAAGGCCAGCGGATCGAGCGGCTGTTCCTGCGCGGCACCGAGCCTGAATACTCGCGAGCGATTCCGGCGTTCTCGGTTGCCACTGGCCGGTTTATCTCGAAATACGACGTGGAACACGCAAGGGCGGTGGTGGTGATCGGGACCGATCTGGCCAACACGCTTTTCCCAACGGTCGACCCCGTGGGCAAGATCGTGCGATTGAACGGCTCCTTGTTTGAAGTGATCGGTATGTTCGAAAAAGACTCCGGGTTGTTCGCCGGCGCCGGGGTGGATCAGTTCGCCATTATTCCTCTCAGCACGTTTCACAAAGACTATCCCAATTCAAAGGAACTGATAATCGCATTCACCGTTCCTAAAGGAGGAGATCTGAGCCGCGCCCAGGATGAAGTCATGGAGGCTATGCGCCGGCGCCGGCATGTTCCCTTCAACGCGGAAAACGATTTTGACGTCATCTCACCGGACTTCGTGACCAATCTATGGAATCAGCTCACCGGCGCTCTGGTGATCCTGACCGGGATTATCAGTTCCGTGGGGTTGCTGGTGGGTGGCATCGGCGTGATGAATATCATGCTGATCTCCGTAACTGAGCGCACCAGCGAGATCGGCGTCCGCAAAGCGATTGGCGCCCGCAAGGCGGATATTCGGGTTCAATTCCTGCTGGAAGCGGTGGTGCTGACGTGCACCGGCGGGATCATCGGTATCGCTCTGGGCGCGATAGTTGCTTTTACGGTGAGGGCCCTGTTACCCTCGGTGCCGGCGACGCTCTCCTTGTTCTGGGTGGTGCTGGGAGTGGGTATTTCCGTGGGGGTTGGCGTGTTTTTCGGCTACTATCCCGCCAATCGCGCCGCCAATCTCGACCCGATTGTGTGTCTCCGGTACGAATAGCTCCGGTGTGAATCATAGATGACCAGACGACGTTTTGAATGGAGGCTGAAGCAGCGCACTTTGCTGCTCGGCGAACGCACGCTGATCATGGGCGTGCTCAACGCGACGCCGGATTCGTTCTCCGACGGGGGCCGTTACATGGATCCGGATCGCGCTTTTGCCCGAGCGTTGGAGCTGGAGGACGAAGGCGCGGACATCATAGACATTGGAGCGGAGTCCACCAGGCCAGGGTCTGAACGCGTTTCGGAAGCGGAAGAGTTGCGCCGGCTGATCCCGATTCTGAAGCGTCTGGAAGGCAAGGTCTCGATCCCGATCTCCGTCGATACCTACAAATCGGCCGTAGCGACGAAAGCGATCGAGTATGGGGCCGAAATCGTCAACGATCCGTCAAACCTGACGTTCGATCCGGAACTGGCGCGAGTTGCGGCGCACGGCGACACGGGACTGATTCTCAACCACATGCGCGGAACGCCGGAGACCTGGGCCAAGCTGCCTCCGATGAAGGACGTGATGGGCGGAATCCTGCACGATCTGGAAGCTGGCATTCACCGGGCGGTCAGTTCGGGTGTAGATCGCCTGCGGATGGTGATCGATCCGGGGCTGGGTTTTGGAAAGCGGAGGGAGCAGAATGCTGAAATCCTCGCGCGGTTGCCGCAGTTGGGTTCGCTTGATCTGCCGATTATGGCCGGACCGTCGCGCAAGTCGTTTCTCGGAACGAGGCCCGACGGAATCGATATTGAGTTCGCCACGGCGGCGGCTGTGACTGCGGCGATCTTGGGCGGGGCGCATGTTGTCCGTGTTCACGATGTCGTGAAGATGAAGTCGGTAGTGCAGATAGCGGATGCGGTGCTGGGGGCCTCGATTGCGCCGGAGCCGCCTGGGCCGGTGCCACGCCGCCGGGGGCTCTGAGCTAGGTTATTTCAGCGGTTTCGGTTTGACTGCATGTTATTGAGAAAACAGGAGCACAGACAGTTTTAAGTTGAATTGTTTCGAATGCCACCGCGAGGCCGTAATCCTACTGTGGTTGGCGGGGAACACCCGTCCGCATTGGGGAATGCACTCGTCCGCTTCTTCGGTGGCGCAGGGGGACAATCCTGCGGTAGCGGACAGGGAAAGACTTCGGACGGTAGCCCGGAATGTCCCCGTCCGCATTAGGAACGTCCCCGTCCGCGTTTGGGGAATGTCCCCGCCCACTTCCGTCCGCTCTGGGGCGCCTCGTCCGCGTTTGGAGTGTCCCGGTCCGCTTTTCAGCGTCGTCCGTTTTCGGTCTAGCGTCCGCTGGCGGCTGAGCGGGCGGTGGCTGCGTGGACTGGGTAACGCTCGCGGAGCCACCTCTCCACCATTTCTCTTTGGGTGGCAACCACTACGCGCTGCCAGATAACTGCGCCGGTGCGTTCACTGTATTCGGCCATTACATAGGAACCTTCGTTGAGGACCTGAATAATGCCGTCTGTGTGGGCGCGCTTGAAGTGGTAGGAGGAAAGGGTTGTGTGATGGTTTTGCATCCAGTACCAGGATAGCAGGGTGACTAGGCCCAAGGCAAAAAGGTACTTGCCCTGTGATAGGCTGCATGCGGAGGGTACATGAAGTTTACCTGGTTCAACCTCATGCCGTGGCCTTACCTGCCGGACGATTTTCGGGAGAAGAATCATTCGGTTTGGGTGGATATCGATTCCAAGCTCTTCGATCCCGAGAAAAGTCACGAAGTCTATAACACCTACCTCGATCTGCTGGAATACGCAGCAACCTTGGGCTTTGACGCCATCGGGGCCAATGAACATCATCAGAACGGCTATGGGCTGATGCCGTCGCCAAACCTGATCGCGGCGGCGCTGGCTCGCCGGACCGACGATGTCGCGCTTTTGGTACTGGGCGCTTCGATTGCGCTATACAATCCGCCGGTACGCGTGGCGGAGGAGTTCGCGATGCTGGACTGCATCAGCGGCGGGCGGCTGATTGCGGGTTTTCCGGTGGGAACGTCCATGGATACGAATTATTGCTATGGGCAGATTCCCGCTCTGACCCGCGAGAAATACCGCGAGGCGCACGAGCTGATCATGCGGGCCTGGCATGAACGCGAGCCGTTTGCATTCAATGGGCGCTATACGAAACTGCGATATGTGAATATCTGGCCTAGGCCGATTCAGCAGCCGCATCCGCCGGTTCACATACCGGGCGGTGGTTCGATTGAGACTTACGATTTCTGCATCGACAATACGTATTCTTATTCCTATTTGAGTTTCACCGGGTACCTGCGCGCCAAGATGCTGCTACAGGGTTACTGGGAACGCGTGGCCGCGCGCAATGCCGATGCTTCGCCTTACCGCGCGGGGTTTGCGCAGACCATCTGCGTGGCGGACACTGACGCCGAAGCAGAGCGCCTGTATGCGCCGCACGTGAATTACTTTTACAACCGCTGTCTGCATGTGTATCCGGGGTTCGCGGACGCACCGGGATACCGGACGATCAAAACGATCCAGAAGGGCGTGCTTTCTCAGTATGCTCCGCTGAGCGGGTTTGACAACCTGACCTGGAAAGACCTGATTGAAGGTGGGCATGTGATTGCGGGCAGCCCGGAGACAGTGCGCCAGCGCATGGAGGACCTGATCAAGGGACTGCATGTGGGTCACGTGTTTTGCCTGATGCATGTAGGCAACATGCCGGCCGAGAAATGCATGTACTCGACTAAATTATTTGCGGAGAAGGTCATGCCGAGGCTACGGAATATGTTTCCGGAGCATGATGACGACAATCGATTCTGGTGCAAACCGATGACCCAGCGGGTGAAAGCAGGTAGCTTGCCGCAGATGCAGACGGAGACGGTCTAATGGAACTGAAGACGATCCAAACGGCGCACGTCCCGGTCCGTTATTTTGAGGGCGGGCAAGGCCAACCGCTGGTGTATCTGCATGGGGCGGGCGGGCTCGATCTGGAGCAGGGTTTTTTGGCTGCGCTGGCGGAGAAATATCATGTGTTCGCACCGCTCTTGCCCGGCTACGGTGATAGCGAGGAATGCGCTGAACTGCGCGACATGCTCGATTTCACGCTGCATGGCTGGGATGTAGTGGACGCGCTGGGCATCCAAGACCCCATTCTGGTGGGTTTCTCCATGGGCGGCATGATCGCGGCGGAGATGGCGGCGGTTGCTCCGCATGACGTTTCGCGGCTGGTGCTGATCGCGCCTACGGGTCTGTGGTTGGACGAGCATCCTATTCCTGACTTGTTCTCGACGATGCCGTTCGAGCTGCCCAAGTATCTGTTTCACGATCAGGAAGTGGGGGCGAAGGCGATCGGGGCGAATATCGCTCTGACCGATCCATCGTTTTTGCAGGTGTTCCTGGTGCGCAATGCCCGGCAATTGGGAGCTGCGGGAAAGATTTTGTTTCCGATTCCGGATCGCGGATTGCGCGACCGGTTATATCGCATCAAGGCCAAAACGATGCTCATTTGGGGGGAAAGCGACAAGCTGGTGCCGCCGGTGTACGCGCAGGCGTTTCAAGCGGCTTTGCCAAACGCGGATCTGGTGATGATCAAGGAAGCCGGGCATATGGTGACGTTTGAGAAGACCAGTGAAGTGGTCAGCGCGCTGCCGGCTCAATGAAGCCACTGGTGGTGGGCATCGGCGGCACCACGCGAACGGGGTCTACCGGGGAGCGCGCGCTACATGTGGCGCTGGACGCGGCGGAAGAAGCGGGCGCGCGGACGCTGCTGTTTAGCGGGTTGTTCTTGGCCAAGATGCCTATTTATGCGCCGGAGACGCGCGAGCGCACCGCGGAGCAGTGCGAGTTGGTCGAAGCGGTGCGCTGCGCCGATGGGTTGATCCTGGCGAGTCCTGGTTACCACGGAGGGATCTCGGGACTGGTGAAGAATGCCCTCGATTTATTTGAGGATTTGCGGGACGACAAACGGTGTTATCTGGATGGGCGAGCGGTGGGTTGCATCATCACCGCGAATGGATGGCAGACGATTGGGACGGCGCTGCTTGCGTTGCGGTCGATTGTGCATGCGTTGCGGGGGTGGCCGACGCCGCTGGGAGCGGGGCTGAATACGGCGGAGGCGATTTTCGATGCGAGCGGGGCGTGCGCGGATCGGGCAGCGTTGATGCAGTTGACTACGGTGGCGCGGCAGGTGGTGGAGTTTGCGGAAAAGTGGGGGCGGGGGATGGGTTGAGAGCTTGTGGAGAAGTAATGGGACGTTAGCGGGAGGCGGGTTGAGAACCCGCCGCCGGTTAATAACCGGCCCCACAAGGGTTTGCGGACACGGGGAAGTAATGGGGAGTTAGAGGCAGGGCGGGTTGTCAACCTGGTTGTCAACCCGCCGCCGGTTAACAACCGGCCCCACAACGGTTTGCGGAGAACGGGAAGTAACGTGGACACTAGCGGGAGGCGGGTTAGGAACTCGCCTCCGGTTAACAGCTTAGTTAACAACCGGCCCCACAAGCTGGCCATCCGCCAGGGGACACAGCTGCGCTAAATGTTGACGAAGGAGTTCGGACTCGCGCCCGCTGTGTCCCCGTCCGCGTCTCGAACTCACCGGTTTTCATTCTTCTTTGCGCCCTGACCGGCCCCACAGGCTAGGATCATTTGGGCGGTTAACTCGGGGGTTTCCATGGGGATGAAATGGGAGAAGCCGCCGAGTTCCAGGTCTGTGCCGTGGCGGAAGTGAGCCGCCAGATCTTTCGCGGTGGGCGAGGCGTCGAAGGAATCGGCAAACTGCTTGTTGGCATGCTTGCCGGAGCGGACCACGCGCACGGGGATGTCGATGGCGGCCATCTCGTCGTAGATCATGCTTGACGGCACGGTGCTGTTTTCATAGATATTGGCTTCGATTTCGGGAGGGCAGGCGAGTTGGAAGCCGCCGTTTTCCATGGGTAAGAGGCCGTATTGACAGTAGTCGTGCAGGACGGCGGGATTCCAATAAAGGAAAGGCGCGCGATCGCGGAAGCGGTCGTACATTTCTTCGGGCGAGGACCATTGATTGCGCCGTTTTGCGACGAAGCCGGAACCGACCCACGGGCCGATGTAGTTTTCGCGCGGACGGATGACTGGATCGATGAGCGTGAGACGCGAGAAGGCGTGCGGGTTGAGGGCCGCTGCCCGCGCGATAGAATGACCGCCCATGGAGTGGCCCACGCCGACGGCGCCTTTCAGATTGAGTTCGCGCGTGAGGCCGGCGATGTCCTGGCCAAAATGTTTCCAGGCGTACGGCGGCGCCGGTTTGCTGCTGCGGCCGTGCCCGCGCATATCCACGGCGATAGCCCGACGATCGCCGAGTTGGGCGACGACCTGATCCCAACAGCGGGCATGAAAGCCGGTGGCGTGACAGAGGAGGATGGCGGGCTCCGCGCCGGGCCATTCGAAGATGGTTAGGGTCACGCCGTTGACGGCGACCGCGCTTTCTTGGGGCATTGATCTAGTGTAGACGGGAGAAAAATCTAGGGGACACGCCTACGGTACTTGAGGGCGAAGAATTTCGGACGGTGGTCCGGAGTGTCCCCGAGATTTTTTGGGATGTCTCAGAGGGTGCTTGTGCCCTCATTATGTGCTGGAGATTCTTAGCCTAGGTAGCGGGCGCAGACGCTGCGGGCGACGCCGATGTCGTTGGTTCCTTTCACGATGACGCGGCCGTCGGGGAAGACCATCAATTGGAATGGCGGGTCTTCGAAATTCAGGGCGAACTCGTTGGCGCGGACTTTTCCGAGCGGGGCCAGACGCAGGGCTAGGGAATCGAGGTTCATGGGCCGGGATGTTTCGTTAATCTGGACGGCATTGCGGCCGCACAAGCTGATGGGCGAGCGATCGTGGCGGTCGAGATAATGGAACTCGCGGCGGGCGCAGGCGGGGCATTGCGGATCGCGTTGCGGACGTGCGGTTTGGCGAATGACACCGGACCACACATCGACGGTGGTGATGGCGCTCGATGGAGCGGCGCCGCAGAGAATTTTTATTGCTTCCGCCACCTGCAGGCTGGCGATCAGGGAGGTGATGGGACCCAGCACGCCGGCGGTCTCGCAGGTGGGCTGCGGGCCCGATGGCGGTTCGGGGTAAATGCACTGGAGGCATGCGGTGATGCCGGGGAGCACGGACATGGTGAGTCCGTAGCTGCCGACGGCCGCACCGTAGATCCAGGGGACGCTCTCACGCACGGCCCAATCGTTCAACAGAAAACGGGTCTCGAAATTGTCCGTGCCGTCGAGCAGCAGGTCCGCCGCAGACAGCAGTTCTTCGGCATTACCGGAAGTGAGGTCGGAGACGACGGGCTCAACGCGCACCTGGGCATTGATAGCGGCGATCTTGCGGGCCGCGGCCACGGCTTTGGGAAGACTGTCGCGCGCATCCGATTCGTCGAACAGCCACTGGCGCTGAAGATTGCTCCACTCGACGTAGTCGCGATCGACGATGCGTAAATTTCCGATGCCGGCGCGGGCGAGCGCCCCAGCCTGGAAACTGCCGAGCGCTCCGCAACCTACAATGGTCACGCGGGCGTCTAACAGTTTTTCCTGGCCCGCCGGGCCGATCGGTTGGAATCGGATTTGACGCGAGTAACGGTCCTCGCTAGGATCGGCGGGAGTCATCCAGACCTGATGGTAGCAGTTGCATAAAACTGGGCTAAGATGGTCGCTTGTGTCGACCCGCGTCGGCTATGGGCTTCTTTTTATGTGTATGGCTTCTCCTTTATTGGCGGCGCCGGACGCATATTTGGGGAAGCTTGTTACCAGTATCGAATTCGAGCCGGCGTCACAGCCGCTCTCGCGGGAGCAGTTGCTCGCGCTGTTGCCGGTGCATATCGGCGATACGCTGGATCCTCTACTGGTGCGCGGCGCCATCCAGCGTCTGTTCGCGACGGGCGAGTATGCGGAGGTCGCGGTGGACGCCACGTCCTACGCCAGCGGCGTGCGCCTGACATTTATCACCAAGTTCAACCTGTTTGTCGGGCGGGTGCAGGTAAACGGAGTGCCGGAACCACCGACATCCGGGCAATTGGCGGTGGCCGCCCAGCTACAACCGGGCACGGGTTTTTCTGAAAGCGACCTCAAGGCGGCGGAAGAGAACATCAAAGATTTGCTGTTGAGAAATGGTTTATACCAAGCCTCCATCCAATCGCGGACGGAGTTACGGCCGGGCACGCAGGATATGGAGATCGATTTTGAAGCCAAGGCCGGCAAACGGGCTAAGTTCGATGGCATCACGATAGAAGGCACGGCGGAGCGGCCAGTGGAGGAGATCATTCACAATAGCGGGTGGCGAGGTCCATTAGGACTTTTTGGCTGGCGGCAGGTTACGGAAAACCGGGTGCAATCGGGCGTCGAGAATGTGCGGCGCTGGTATGAAAAACACGACCACCTTTTGGCCCGGGTGTCGCTGATCGAGCTGCCTTATCATTCCGACAGCAACTCGGTAACGCCGGTCTTACAGATCGACAGCGGGCCGGCGGTTGAAGTGCACGTGGACGGCGCCAAGTTATCGAAGGGGAAACTGCGCAGCCTGCTTCCGATTTACCAGGAACGGACGGTGGACAAAGATCTGCTGGAGGAAGGCACCCGGGACCTGGCGTCGTATCTTCAGTCGCAAGGGTATACCGACGCTCGCGCGGAATTCATCGGGGAAGAGGATGAAGGCGGCAAACGCGTGCTCAATTACAGAGTGGAAACAGGAGACCGGCACCGGCTAGTCAAACTGGAGATCGAGGGCAACCGGTACTTCAGCAATTCCACTATTCGCGAACGCATGCTGCTGATGCAGGCATCGTTCCAGGAGCGGCGCGGGCGCTATAGCGCCGAATATGCGGCGCGCGATGTGGCGACGATTCGGGATCTGTACCGTTCGAATGGCTTTCGCGACGTTCAAGTGACATCGGAGGCGATCGACGACTACCAGGGCAAAACCGCCGACGTCGCCGTGGCGATTCACATAATAGAAGGACCGCAATGGAAGGTGTCCGCTTTGGAGTTGGAAGGAGCGGACGGCGAAGACCGGCAGCGCGTTATGGCGCAACTGAGGTCGACGCCAGGGCAAGGATATAGCGACGAGAGCCTGGCGAGCGACCGGGATAATATTCTCGATTACTACTACAACCGCGGATACCCTTCAGCTAAGTTCGAGTTCACGGCGCAGACCGACAATGAGGCGCACACGGCGGCGCTGGTATACCGCGTGGATCCGGGTGAGCGGATTACCGTGCGCAACGTGGTGATCGCCGGGCTCGACCAGACGCGGCCGGATCTGGTGAGGAAGAGAATTTTCCTGAAGGAAGGCGATCCGCTGTCGCAGAACGAGCTGACGGAGAGCCAACGCCGGTTGTACGAACTGGGTATTTTTTCCCGCGTGGATGCGGTGGTGCAGAACATGGATGGCGACGAACCGGCGAAGACGGTGCTGTATTCGCTGGGCGAAGCGAGCCGATACACGCTCAACTACGGATTCGGCGCGGAGCTGGGGCGGATTGGTGGAAGCACGACCTCGTTTGACGCTCCGGCCGGGACGACGGGCTTCAGTCCGCGAGTCTCGTTTGGCGTGGACCGGATCAATTTTTTGGGCTTGGGCCACACCATTGGGTTGCAAACGCGGGTGTCGACGCTGGAACAACGGGCGGTGTTCAATTACACCATTCCGCAGTTCGAAGGCAGTTCGAAGCTTAGTTTGCAGTTCACGGCTTTGTTCGATACATCGCACGATATCCGGACGTTTTCGGCGCGGAGGGAGGAAGGTTCGGTGCAGTTGAGCGAACGGGTGACGAAATCCACGACATTCCAATACCGGCTGGTCTATCGCAACGTGACGATCCTCGGAACGCCGCTGATTACGCCGGAACTGATTCCCCTGCTATCGCAGCCGGTGCGTGTGGGCGTGGCCGGATTCAGTTTTGTGCAGGACCGGCGTGACGATCCCATTGACGCGCATCGCGGCTCCTACACGACCATCGACCTGGCGCTGGCGCCGATCCAGTTGGGGTCGCAAACCGGGTACGGACGGGTGCTGGCGCGCAACGCGACATATTACCGGCTGACCAAAAATCTGGTGCTGGCGCGCTCGATCTCCTTTGGAACGATCGAACGCTATGCGGGATTGGCGGACATTCCGCTGGCGGAGCGGTTTTTCTCCGGCGGAGCGTCGTCGCAGCGGGCCTTTCCGGACAACCAGGCTGGGCCGCGCGATTTTGAGACCGGGTTTCCGATTGGCGGAAAAGCGCTGCTGATCAATACCGTGGAATTGCGTTTTCCGCTGTTCGGCCGGAACGTCGGTGGCGTGCTGTTCAACGATATTGGCAACGTCTATACCGATTTGAGCAGTATCAGCTTTCGTTTCCGGCAGCGCGATCAACAGGATTTCGATTATGGGGTGCAGGCGCTGGGGTTCGGTATCCGGTACAAGACGCCGGTGGGTCCGCTGCGCGTGGATCTGTCGTTGAGCCCGAATTCGCCGCGCTTTTTTGGTTTCGAGGGGACGCAAGATCAGTTGCTGTTTGGGGGCGGGATCCAGACGTCGCAACGGATCAATATTTTTCAGTTTCATATTTCTTTGGGGCAGGCGTTTTGATGAGAAAAGTAGTGCGCGCGGGTTGGCAACCCGCAGCACTCTCGAAAAAGTGCCCCGCAGTACTCTCGAAAGCGTGCCCCGCAGCACTCTCGAAAAAGTGCCCCGCAGCACTCTCGAAAAAGTGCCCCGCAGCACTCTCGAAAAAGTGCCCCGCAACACTCTCGAAAAAGTGCCCCGCAGCACTCTCGAAAGAGTGCCCCGCAGCAGGCGCCGGGGGACACAGCTACGATAATTTCGACCGAAGGAGTTCGGGATCGAGCCCGCTGTGTCCCCATCCGCGTTTGCTGGCCGCCCGCTGCAAGCCGGGTGCTGGAGGGGACACCGCTGCGATATTTCCGAGCGAAGGAGTTCGGACCCGAGACCG
>DATFZA010000780.1:0-13569 GCA_035314765.1 Bryobacteraceae bacterium | reverse complement strand
CCGTAACCGTTCAAGTATATGATGTCGATATCGACGGAACGGAGCGCAAAACCTTCTTCCAAAATCCGGGCGCCCTCGTTGACCAGGCCATAGATGGCGCGTTCCACGCATTCTTCAGCCCCGATCGTGCGCGGCGTGATGCCGGCCTTCTTCTGCGCTTCCGCAATCACTCCATCCACCACTGGATCGGGTGAAGGGCGGCGATTTTCGTCGTACTTATACCAACCGGCGCCCGTCTTTTGCCCGTACCGGCCCAATTCGCACAGCAGGTCTTCAATCGTGGGCTCGCCGGTCGATTTGCCGGTTAGCGCTAGTTCCTTGCGAATGCGCCAGCCCACATCGAGCCCAGCCAGATCGCCGGTCGCCAGCGGCCCCATCGCCATCCCCCAGTCGTAGAGCGCTTTGTCGATGTCGGCGACTTTGGCGCCTTCGAGCGCCAAATACTGCGCCTCGCGCCGGTAAGGCCCAAACATCCGGTTGCCCACAAAACCCCAGCAGTTGCCGACCAGGACTCCGATTTTGCCGATCTTCTTGGACAGCGCCATGCAAGTGGCGATCACTTCCTTGGATGTCGCCGCGCCTCGCACCAGCTCTAATAACCGCATTACATTGGCTGGACTGAAGAAGTGCGTTCCGATGACGAATTCCGGCCGCTTGGTGGCGGATGCGATCTCGTCCACGTTGAGCGTTGAAGTGTTCGAAGCCAGGATCGTTCCCGGCTTGGCAATGTTATCGATCTCGCCGAAGATTGTTTTCTTCAGGGCCATGCCTTCAAACACGGCTTCCACGATCATGTCCACTTTATCGAAGCCGTCATAGGTCAGTTGCGGCGTGATGCGACCCACCCGCTCGTCCATTTGGGCTTGCGTAAAACGCCCTTTGGCGACCGAGTTGGCGTAGTTCTTCTTGATGATGTTCATGCCGCGATCCAGAGCGGCTTGGTCGGTCTCTTTGATGAGCACGGAAATTCCGGCATTGGCAAAATTCATGGCGATGCCGCCGCCCATGGTGCCCGCGCCGATGACGGCAACTTTGTTCACGGGGATCAGCTGAACGTCTTTGCCGATGTCCGGAATTTTGGCGACTTCCCGCTCGCCAAAGAACACGTGAATCATCGACTTGGACTGGTCCGAGAACAGGCAGTTCTGAAACAATTCCGATTCCCGCGCAATCCCCTCTTCAAACGGGAGCTTGGTTGCGGCTTCAACTGCATCGATCGCCGCTTGGGGAGCGAGCACGTTGCGCGCCCGCTTGCGCGCGGCATCGCGGGCCGCGGCAAACACCGGCGCATTGACTTCCGGAGTGCCGAGTTTCTCGGTGAGATCGCGGGTGCGGCGCGGTGGCTGTCCGGCCTTGCTTTTGGCAAAGGCAATCGCGCCAGCAAGGAGATCGCCCTCGACAATCTGATCGAGAATACCTGCCTTCAGCGCATCCGGCGCCTTCACCGGATCGCCGGTGGCGCACATCTCCACGGCTTTCTGGATCCCCGCCAGACGCGGTAGCCGCTGGGTGCCCGCGGCGCCGGGAATGATACCGAGCTTCACTTCGGGTTGCCCCACTTGGGCGTCCGCAACCGCGACCCGATAGTGGCAGGCCATCGCGGTTTCCAAACCGCCTCCGAAAGCGGTGCCGTGGATCGCCGCAACCACGGGCTTGTTGGACTTCTCTATCGTGTTTAAAATCTCGTTGAAGCCCGGCCCCCGGCGTGTCTGGCCGGATGTCATTTTCCCGAACTCCTTGATGTCGGCGCCGGCTATAAACGTCCGCCCGCCGCCGATCAACACGATGGCTCTCACGCCGTCGTCTTTGTCAAATGCCTCCACGCCTGCGAGGATTCCTTCAGGGACTCCCGGACTTAGGGCGTTCACCGGCGGATTGTTCACGGTAAGAATTCCGATCTCGCCGGATTTGCTGGACTGTACAAGGTCGCTCATGGTGATTGATTTTATCGCAGGCGTTCGGCTGGGTCGACGGTGGTGTCCCGCGAAATCTGTAAGCGGGCGGCTTCTTGACTTGAGTGTGCGGGCGAAGAACATGCTCACTCACATCATTCCGCGCGAGCCGACCGCCTTGACCGGCGAGTGCCTCGACAGTGCCGATCATGTCCGACCAACGTGCGGCATCCAAGCCCATGTGGTCGTGAGCGGCCCAGTACAGAGTCGAAGATCTCCGATTGCGCGCTTTGCTCACGAGAAGTTCGTAGACCCGACCAATGTAGCCGTTGTATTCGTCCTGCGCGTTTGGTTCGTCCCTAATTCCAATCGGGTCCCATACATTGAAGAGAACACGACGAATCTCGGCGCGAATGCGTCTCGAATCCGTTTTGTCGATGACGGGTTTCGGTGCTTCCATCAGCTACTGCCGTCGCGCCAGCCGGAAGGCCCATTTTGTCCCGAAATAGATAATTTTGAGAAATTTGCGGAACACTTCAAGAACGCACGAAACATACTAAGCAAAAGGTTACGATGAAAGGAGGGCCTAAACATGAACCTCGAAATCCATAAACCGGAGCTGGCAGAACGCGTCAACGCGCACATCCAGACTGGCCACTTCCATAACGCGGACGATCTGCTCGAAAAAGCCCTTGATGCCCTCGATGAACAGGCCGCCGCCGCCGTGCCGCCAACGGCCACGGGCGCGGTCGTGCTGGCGGCATTGCAGGCACGTCCTTATCCGGATATTGATCTAACCCCTCCGCGCGTGCGCCTCGCCAATGTGCGGGATGTCGTACTCTGATGGCGTGGTTGCTGGATACTAATATCCTGTCCGAAAGGCGAAAGCCAAAGCCGGAGCCGAGAGTGACTGCTTTCTATCACGCGCAACCGCTTAGAGCGCTGTATATTAGCGTGGTCAGCATCGCCGAAATTCGCTTCGGCATCGAACTTCAGCAAGATCTAACGCGCCGCGCCGAGTTGAATCAGTGGCTGACGCTGACCCTGCGGCCCGCATTCGCCGGGCGGATTTTGCCAGTAACGGAAGACATACTGCTCAAATGGCGGACGTTGATGGAAGACGGGCGAAAGACCGGGCATACTTATTCACACCCCGACCTCGTGCTTGCGGCGACTGCTCTTCACCATGGACTTACGGTTGTCACACGCGACCGGAGCGATTTCGACAAGGCACGCGTGCCAGTGTTCGACCCGTGGGAGCCGTAACTTCTGGCGTCTCATAAAGGATAAGTTTTGCAACGTCGACCGAAGGCCCGTGAACACAGGGCTTGCAGCGTTGCGAATGCCCGTGCGAAAGAGGCGCCTGGAAAACGTACCCGGCGAGCGAAATCGCGCCGCGTTGGTTGCCAAGGACTTCTCGCGGCCGGACTATCCGGCTCGACGCCCGAAAATGCATGACATGGTGGATGCTCCCGCCGGAGAGTCGGAGACGGCGCACATGCTGGTGGCGCGTCCGGACCCCTGGTGCACATGGATCGCTTGGCAACCCGAGTCTGGCGCCGATCAAGAACGGCAGGATCTACCGAAAAGCGTTTACACCGGGATTTGGTGGTATGGCAAAGTTTCCCGAGCACTATGCCGGCAACCGAGCGCAGGCGACCAGGGAGCTAGGCGTTATATTCGTCTAGCCCGAACGTGAGTGAGGGGATTCGGGCGAGTTCCCTCACTCCATGAGGAAACCAAGCGGAATCACCCCGCCTGATCCGGAAATACCGCGTACCCCTCGGGAGGCGGATACATCTCGTTCAGCAGGTTCAAACGCTTCCGCAAATAACGGCTGGGCAGTTGCCGCGGCCCGGTCTCGACATCGATGTCGCAGCAGATTCCGTGCAGGTACAGCGTGAGTGTATCGATGAACGACTGGCGCGCGTAGTCGCGAAACATCTTGGTTTCTTTGCGGATACTACTCTGTCGGCGTAACAGCTCCTGCTTCAGCCGCCAGCTCTCTTCGTCCACTTCACCGTGAATGTGCGCCGTCAACTCTTCCCGGAGCAAGGCCGAATAACGATCGCGCGTCTCGGACGACCAAAGATCGCCCATAAAGCGCGCCAACAGATGATACAGGCGATAGTGATACTCGGCCACTTCCTGGCCCTTGAGCGCAAATAGCAGAACCTCTTCTTTATCCAGGCGGAGTTGCGAGGCCCAGGACAGCCGGTTCTCGGGAGGCTTTTCCGTGCACACGAAGTCGCCGCCGCCGCTCTCCAGGTAGGGGACCAGCATCAAGGAAACCCGCGGCAGGACCGACGAAATCGCCGGAGGAAGAGAGCCGATGGGCTCCTGCAGATATTCCTTTAAGTCTTCTTCCGAAAGCGGGACGGTAGCGCAGAAATACGAAAAAGTGTTGCTGAGAGGAATCACTTCGCCGCGGAAGCGCTCCGCAAACTGGCCGACGCTGAGCTTGGAAAGATCGGGTTGAGCGGACATCTGGTAGGAATCCTCAGTTTATCATGCGCGCCCCGAGGGACCGTTGCAAGCCAGACCGGTACTATCCGAACCGTTTGCCGATTTACTGGATCGCGCTTACTCGATAACAACCGTGAACTGCACGTCCAGCGTCTTGGGCGGAAGGCATTCCTTGTCGTTGCATGCCTGAAACCGCAGTTTGCCGTTCATCAATGCCATGCCGGGCTGAGCGGAAGGAGAGGCCTTGAATTTTGTCACAATCTCGAACTTCCCGCTGAACACCGAAACTGGCTTCTGCGAGAAGGCGTAGTTCTCAAGCAGAGGTTTCGGATAGACGACCTGCTCGGCATCCAACGGCCCCTTGAGCCACTGCAGTTTGAGCGGTATCAGGTATTCGTCGGCCGGTTGATTGCTGTTGACGTGGAACCCGCCCTGAAGTTGTGCGGTGAGCGTCTGCGTCACCTCCTGCCCCCGCTTGGCATGCACGCGCGAGGCCGGCATTACGCTGAGTACGCTATTATTCTGGGCGGCGGAAAAAGGCAGGAACGCCAGGGCCAGCCAGGCCAGCGCGCGGCGCGGCGAGCAAGGAGTTAATCTCATTTTGGAATCCGTCTTTCCCACTGGCTAACCCGATATGCACCGAAGCGATTTTCCCGCTCCGGTCGATCATGAACGTACTGGGCAACGCGTCCAAGCCCCCATATAACTGTCCGATCATCTCCGTCCCCAGCAGCACGCGGTAGTTCATCTTGCGCTCTTGGATATAAGGCTTTACTACGTTCCAGCCATCTTCATCCATCGAAACGCCAATCACCGCGAAGCCTTTGTCCTTGTACGTCTGTTCGAACTCGATGAACCACGGAATCTCGATTTTGCAAGGACCGCACCAGGTTGCCCAAAAATCGAGCAATACCACCTTGCCTCGATAATCCGACAGCTTGACGCTTGCGCCGCTGGCGTCCTTGAGCGTAAAATCCGGGGCCGGCTTCCGGTCTTTCTCCGGTTTCACCGCCGCGTGCACCACCGCTGGCGCCTCTGAGCAAGAGACCGCTCCCGCGGCTAAGCCAACTACGGCACTCGTCAATAGGCCACGCCGGGAGATCTGCATATCGTCACCACAATTATATCGGGAGAAAGCCGGCGCTCGCTATTCGGCTCATCCAGCGGGCGCGCCTTTCGCGGAAACGCGGCGCCAGCGTGAACTCCCGGTGTGAGCGCCGGGAGTAAAACCAGGCAGCGGTGTCGCAAAAGCTTTCGCAGAGATAGTCGCGCCACGGTCGGCCCGAACGCCGACCGGTCTGTTTGCGCCATTCGGCGGACCAGCCCAGTTCCCCGCGCGCCTTCGCATTCACTTCGGCTTCAATCAAAAGCTGCCAACTTTTTCGGCGAGTGTTTCCCAGCCGCACCCAAACGAAATGGAACAGTTCATGGGTGAGAATGCGCTGGAACTCTCCCCGGTGGCGAGTCAGGTCCGCATCCATCGTGATCGCCCGCTGCCGCACGAATGAAGCTGCGTGTACGGAGTGTCCCAGCGCCAATGCGCCCTTGCGAGGAGACGACTCGCCGGAGTACAACCGTCCGCGCTTTGCTGTTAGCTTCGAGAGCAGCTTCAGACGAATCGGCGATCCCTCGAGTACCGGCAGCCTACTTAGAGACTCCCGGCACAACTGGACGGCTTGGGGCTGCTTGGGGTGGCAAACCAGCCGGCATTGGACGCGGCTGGAAATACGCCGGCTCGTCAACCTTGACGTCATACCGCTTTTGCAACTCCAAGTTCCATTCTCTGAACTTATCACTGCGGATGTACTCATCGATCGCGGCCTGCACTTGGTCGAACGGCTGCGTCACGAATTCGTCCACTCGCACCAGATAGAAACCATTAGGCTGTCTCACGGGTTCGCTGATTTCGCCGACTTTTAGCGCGAAGACCACTTTCTTCATGGCATCCGAACTGCTCGTTTGGGTGATCAACCCGTAGTCCCCGCCCCTCTCCGCGGACCCTTTGTCGTCTGAGTTCGCTTTAGCCAGGGCCCCGAAATCCGCACCCGCTTGCAATTGTTTGCGCAAGTCGTCCGCTTTCGCTTTTGCTTCCGCCTCAGTGGGCTTCTTCTTGGCTTCATCCGTCTGCGCGTTGGGAGGCCGGAAAGCCAGATAGATCACCCGGGCTTTCGCTGCCCGGAATGTATCCCCCGAGTGAACCTGATAGTATTTCTGCTCCTCCTCCTCGCTAACCTTCAGCCGGGTCCGGAAATTGTTCGAGGCCATTGTGGCGAGATATTGCATCCGCGCAAATTGCAATTGCTCCTTGTAGGGAGACTGCTGATCCAGCTTTTCCGCTATCGCCATGTGCTCCATTTCGCGGAAAACGAATAACTGGGTAAGAAACTTGGGATTCGAGCGAATTTGCGGCTGGTACTGCACCGGCATCGAGGCGATCATTTGATCCACCTCTGCCGCTGTATATTTCTTACCGTCCACTTCCATGACGACAGTGTCCGGCGGTACGGCCTTAGGCGCCGCGGGAATCGGTCCCGGCGCGCCAGGGGGAACAACGGCAGCGGGAGGAGCTTGGGGAGGCGTCGCCTGCGCCGATAACGGCGCCTGCGGCCATAACAATGCAAAGCCCAACAGGGCCGGCAAACAAACGGTGACTACGCTAAATTTCATGAGAGTATCCTGAAACCCTTAGTTTATCAGGGCTTCTGCACCGGCAGCACGAACACGGGCACCGCCATGTCCGCTTCGTCGCGCAGATTGCAATACGGATCTTTCCCCCGGCCGTACCACAGCCGGACATTCTGTGACTCCGGCTGTGACTCCAGCTCGCTCTGAATGTAAAGCAAGACCCCGCTCGGGTCTGCCGGGTCCAGACGGGCTTTGTAAAGAATTTCGAGGGCCGCGCCGTCGGCTCCTTGCAAAGAGAATCCATCCAGCCGGCCTTCCGTCACCAGCCGTCCATTAACCCCGGAGAACGTCACGCGGATCACCTTGCCCGTGACTGTGGCCGCGACCGGACGCGGGCCGTGTTTCAATGAACCGCAGTTCTGCTTGCCCGGGAACAGGTCGCTGCAGGCCAGATTCGCCAATCGGATTCCCAGCCGCTTGAGGTCTTGCGTATCGACGTGGATGGCATCGTCCAGCGAAAGATCCACCGCCGCGGCCATACCGGTATGCGGAATCTCCGCTTCACCGCGCAGTTGCGCCGTTTGAATCGCGTTCCATTCGGCTGGATTGGCCGGGTTCACGAAGCGGCCGATCTGGACATAGTAGAAGGGCAGACTTGGTTGGTGGAAATCCGTCCGGACCGCCTGGACGAACTTCCGGAAGCGCTCCTCGAACAGCGGCGCCGCCTTGGGATTGGCGTCGGATTCTCCTTGATACCAAAGCACGCCCTTCACGCTTCCGCCGGTCTCCCGAAACCGGCGCAACATCGACCCGTATAGCGAGTCGCCCACCTGATTCTTAAGTTCCGGGTCCCACTGTTCCATGGAAGTGCCGCCATGCGCACAAGGTAGAAGTCCTATCGGCACCTCGGTTCGCTTGGCCAGTTCCACGGCAAACGGCAACCCCGGCCCCGCGCCCTTGCGCCGGTTCTCCAAGTATTGTTCCAGCTTCTCGCCGGTCCATTTTTCCGGTACCTGATCGCGGTTCAGGGGCCAATGCACCGGATCGGTCGCGTTCACTAGCGTGTGCAAGGGTTCTTCAGCCAGCACCCAGTGGTCGGCCAGGCTGAAGCTATGCACCAAAGGCGAAGGAGGCTGAACATCCACCAGATCGCCAACCCCTTCCATATTGGACTGACCCGCCAAAATCCACAGATCGCCAACCAAAATGTCGCTGAACGACACCACGTCCGTCGAATCCTGCAATCGCACATCCAGGCGATAGGGCCCGCCCACGGGAACTCGGGCTAGGTCGCCGTCCCAGCGCGTCTTCTGCACCTGGGACAACGGCTTCCAGTCGAATTTTGCAAGCGCTAGCCCGTTCGGTCCCTGCAGGCGCGCGACAACCATTTTTCCATTGGTTTTTTTGCCCGTAACCGTTCCGGACAAGCGCAACGTCGCCGTGCCATCCGGCCCTCTTTGGAAGACTTGGTTGTTCATCACCCCGGAGATGACATGCAGCTCCTGGGAATGGCCCAGCAGGGCAACCACTACAATCAGGGCCATCCGGCAACCGGGCATCAGCCCGCATTGTAACAGTGCAATATCCTACTTCTTCACCTCCACCTTCTTCACCGCACCGCCGAAGTTGCCTTTGGCCTCATCGGACAGCTTGATGTTGTTGACTACCTGAATCGCGCCGGCCGTCCTGGCCATCCGGGTGGCTGCGCCTTTGTGCTGCATCACATTGGTGGTTCCCTGCCAGGTGGCGATTCCGTTCTTGACGTGCACCGTAAACCCGTCCTTGCCGATTTTGGATTTGGCCAGCTTGGTCTTGATCTTGGCCTCAATCTCGGCGTCGCTCATGCGGACGCCGTTGTTGTGCGTGGGTGCGGTCGACGCCGTCCCCGTAAACGAAAACAGAAGGGCGGCCAACACTAACAGAACAGTTCTCATGGCATATAGGTGCAAACCAGCGCGGATTTTCTCTCGCAACAAATCGGCGCTGGATCGAAAAAATGAGGTGCTGTTTCGCATGAGCGACCGGGCGCGCAGAGGGGAGAATGAAAGCCGCCGAGTTCGCGGACGCGGATGGGGACACACAGCGGGCCCGAGCCCGAACTCCCTCAAATCAAATTCCTCGCAGCCGTGTCCCCTGGGCGCCTGAAAATTCCCGGCGGAAGGGACGGGGCCCGAGACGCAGACCCGCATGGCTGCGCGGGTTTCGATGGCCCGATGAGGACTTCCCCTGGAGAACAGCGTTCTCGATTGGGCCTCGATCAAGATCGCCGCGGCCTTTGCAGCAGTAGATCCGTTACGCTGCTTTTTCAGAACCCAGACAGACTATCGAACTCCGTTTGATACCCCCAAGCCGCCGGGCGTGCAGCCTTTGCAGGTGCCGAAGCCGCTTCCATTGCCTTCAATGAAGCCGCAGGTCGACGTGATGTGGGTCAGCTCCGCCGCCGATAGAGCCGCTGGTGTAAACGGTTTTTCAGTCGGCGAGAAGCCGGAAACGGCCTGATGCAGCGTCGTACTCCAAGCGAGGGCGCCGGGGGCCAAATTGTCCGCGGTTGCCGTGGAGGCATCGCAAGTGGGCCCGGCGGTGGCGATGGTTTTGATCACGATGGCTGTCGGGACAGAGGGCGTCAGCGGGTCGCTGGTCAGAGATTGCAACACCGACAACGATTGCAATCCGTTGGGAGTTACCGAGCAGGTGCAACACGCAATCAGCTCTTCCGCCGGATCGAAGACGTAAACATTGAGACACAGATTGGATCCGTCGTTGGAGCCAGAGTTGGTGAAATCGATGAACGAGTCGCCGACATTCAAGTTAGCGGCGTAGGTCACCGAGAACGCGTTACCGACGGTGATTTGGGCGGTGGCTGTGTTGCCCGTGCCACCCTCCACCGAGTTGACGGTAACCGAGTTGATCGCAATGGTCTCCTTGGTTCCGGTGACGCTCACGCTGAACGTGCACGCCGCGGTAGCCGGAATCGTTCCGCTAGCCAAGCCGATGACGTTGCTACCGGGCACAGCCGCGATCGTTCCCGCGCCGCACGAACCAGTCAGAGCGTTGGGCGTTGACACCACCAATCCCGCCGGCAGCATGTCGCTGAAGCTGACGGTCAATGCAACCGTCAAATTCGGATTGAGAATCGTGAAGGTCAGGCTGGTACTCTCGCCCACGGGGATCGCCAACAAGCCAAACGCCTTGCTGATTACCGGTGGCGCAACTACGATGATGCTGGCGGAAGCCGTGTTCCCCGTCCCGCCGTTGTCGGACGTCACATTGGCAGTGGTGTTGTTCTCCACGCCGGCGGCTGTGCCGGTGACGGTTAGCGTGAGGGTGCAGGTTCCCGAAGCCGCGACAGATACACTGGCCACAGTGAGGCTCCCAGCGTCTTGCTCGGTGGAGAAAAGACCACACCCCACAAGACTGTTCAGGGACACAAACTCCAAGCCCGACGGCAGAGTGTCGGTAAAGCCGACCCCAGTTAGCGCAACCGTCGTATTCGGATTGGTGATCGTGATGGTTAGGGAAGTGTTGTGGTTCAGGGGGACGGTGGCCGCCCCGAACGCTTTCGAAATCGACGGAGGCGCGACGACAGTGATGCTGGCCGAGGCCGTGCTCCCCAGGCCGCCTTCATTGGAGGTTACGGCGCCCGTGGTGTTGTTCTTTACCCCCGCCGTGGTACCGGTCACGTTTACCGAGATAACGCACGACGCGCTTCCCGCCAGTGACACACCCGATAAACTGACGCTGCTGGTTCCTGGCGTGGCCGTGACGGTTCCACCACAACTATTGGTCAGACCATTGGGCGACGACACCACCAGACCCGCGGGCAGCGCGTCGCTAAAGCCAACACCAGTGAGGGCAGTAACTTGGTTTGAGTTCGAAATGCTGAAAGTCAGCGCCGCCGATTGGCTCAGCGGGACGGTCGCCGCCGCGAACACCTTGTTGAACATGGGCGGGAAAGTCACCAGTTGCGCCAGATTGAGGCTCCACAGGCCACGGCCGTAACTGGAGGCGAACACGTCTTTCTGCACTTCGTCAAAGAAGAACGAGCTGACTGCCGGCACGGCGGTTGAGCCGGCCAGGAGTCCCCAGGTGTTGCCGCCGTCGGTTGAGACGATGATACCTGCCTGTTCGGTCCCCACCAGGATGCGGTTCCCGTTGGAAGGATCAAAAGCGATGGTGTGCGCCTCCGTCGTCAGGCCGGGAAACGTCGTGCTCGGTTGGCTGAATTGGAACTGGCCGAAGCCGGTGACCAAGTTAGTGAGATGGTTGTCCGGGTTCCAGGTCGTCCCGCCGTCGACGCTGACCATCATCGCATTATTGCCGATGTCCGCCACGATCAAGTGCAGCGGGTTATTCGGATCGACGCCGAATACTTGTGCAAAGCGATACGTTCCCTGGCCCTCTGACCAGAAACCGATGTTGTTGAGACCCGTGTCGGCGTTGGTGATCGTAGCGGAGCCGCTGCGAACGCCCGTGATCTTGATCAGCCCGACCACGTTGCCTGGCCGCTGCACTTCCTGGTAAACCGTCGGATTGGCTGAGGGACCTGAAATGAAAGGACGATCGGCGAGTTGAAGCGTGGTGCTCGCGCCCGAGACAGCGCTCCAGCTACTGCCGGTATTGGTGCTGATGTAGAGCTGGGACGCGGGCGGGCTAGGCGAACTCCACTGAAGGTAGACTCCCTGGGCGACGATGAACGGATTGCCTCCGCCACCGGGCGGGTTATTCCACCCAGTCGAGGAGGCGAAATCGGCCGCGGAGTCGTTGTTTCCACATCCGCTACAGGAGACGAACGTGATCTTCTGTCCGGTATCGCTCGGGCTGTCGTGCAGCGTCTGAATATAGAAGCCCTCACAACACACGGGGTTGATCCAGGTCAAGCCGTTGTTGGCGGAGGCCCAAAGCTCGTTGTCCTGTGTGCCGAAGTAGAGGTCGGTTTGGCTAGGATGTACCTCACCATTGACCTCGTAGACCTGTAAGGCGTGATAGCCGCCGGGGCCGTTGCCGGTAATGTTCCAGGTGTTGCCGCAATCGGGTGTGCTGTGGATTCCGCCGTCGGAGACGATGAACTGGGCGCAGTTGCTCGACGAGCTGAACGCCAGCCCGTTCTGATCCGAGTGATCGATCGTGACACTACCACTCCAGGATGTGGAGCAGCGCAAGCCCGGCCCGCCGGTATTGGTGCACGTCTGGCGATAGGTATTCAATCCGCTGCCGAAGTAAATGTCAAAGTGGCGGCTGTTCCCGTCGGCCGAGAGGTGAGTGGCGACCCACGGCTCGCGGCTACCTGAGTTCGCGGGAGGGTTGAGATTCGACCACGACACCCCGCCGTTATCGGATTCGTAAACATGGGTTTGGTCAATGGCCGCAAACAACACGTTGGGCTCCAACGGTGAGGCGACGATGGTTTGAACGCCGATGCCGGGACAGCCGGGCAGGGCGGAGCTGCTGGGCGTAAATGTGGCGCCGCCATTGGTGGAACGGCGATGACCATCCGATCCGCAGGTATCGACAATCGTCCCGCCAGCGCCAGGCTGGGCCCAGATCCCGTATACGTTGGGGAGCACGACTTGGCTCCAGGTGGCTCCCAGGTCGTGGCTGATCGAGACGCCGCAGTCGGTGCCGACGAACACGTCATTGGTGGTCGGCGCGAAGGAGATCCCCCAGGTATTGTACGGTGGAGAGCATGAAGTTGGATCGGCTCCGGCGGGCTTCTGCCAGTTAGTGCCGCCGTCGGTGCTGCGCCAGATGCCGCCGCCGTTGGTCACGTGGCTGTCAAACCAAGATGTGGCGATCACGATCTGGTCGTTGCTGGGAGCCATCTTGACATCGGACATGCGGAATGTGGGAAGGCCGCTGAGTAGCGTCCAGGTGGCGCCGGTGTCGGTGGTCTTCCACAGCCCACCGCTTTCGCTGGCGGCGATGGCTACCGCGTTGTGGGTGCTGCTCACGTCGACGGCCACGCTGCGGCCATCATAAGCCTCGTTGGGAGCGACCTCTGTAACGCCGCTCGGACCGCCGAGCGCAACGATTGCCTTGGGACTCGGGCGTTTTTCCCGGCCGCCAGCCCTCCGGTTCTGAGGCGGAGGGGGTTGGGATACCGGGATCTCATCGCTCTGAGGAACGATGATGGGTACCGACGCGGAAAGCACGCTTCCCGTCCCCGTCGTTTGCGAGGCCTTAATCAGATAGCGCCAGGCGAACGGCACGCTTGCCGTGAACGGCAGGGTAAAGGTTCCATCGCCATTCACCTGCACGGTGGCAAGAATCCTGGGCGCAACGAGGTCGTTGCCGATCGTCAGGGTCACGGGCGAGCACCCGGGAGTGCAAAAATTGCTGCCGTACAGACCGGCCTGCGTGCCCTTCTCGACGATACCCGGAGCGCCACTGCTGGGAATCACGACCAGATAGGGTTGGGGAGCCTGGGTTTGGGCCAGCGCGGGAGCGGCTATCAACAGCATGGCCGCGCATGTTGAAAAACTGGTCGGGCCGAATCGGACCAACCTAGAGGAACCGGACGTACAGCTTTGCATTGATCGCCCTCCGAACGGCGCTTGACCCAACTAGGCACCGACTAATACCGCGCGGG
>DATFZA010000779.1:0-3622 GCA_035314765.1 Bryobacteraceae bacterium | reverse complement strand
ACGGCCCTTCACCGTGCAGAGCGGGCCAAACCCAAGCCTTCGACCGTCTCCCGATTGCGCCGGGAGATGTTGGATGGCCGGGAAAGCAAATAGGCGAGCCGCCGTCTTTCATCCGGAGTTCCGAGACGACCTTCGGTATTGGGTTAGAGACGCATCCGGCTACCGCGCTACTTCCCGGTCGACCTCTCAGGCGTGACCTAGGTCGACGGTGCCGGACTGGGCGAACTAGTGGCGAGCTACAACTCGACCACCGCTGGCGGCCGCGAAATGAAACTGTTTCGTCCAGGCAACCGTCGATTCGTTGCTGCACATCACCAAGCTCTACAGCATCTTCGAAATATTCGAGCACGAGCCGGCGGCACTGGCCAACTTCGCGAGGCGGTGAAGGCAGCAATCAGGGCGCTAGAATGAAGTCGAATACGATTTGCGAACTCGATTCGCTTACGACTTGATCGGAAAGCCGCTCCTCGCATATAGAAGGCGGAGAAAAAAGAAACATCAATGAGCCAGAACAAGTTTCCGAATGGCTGGGACGAGAACAGGGTGCGACAAGTGCTCGCCCATTACGAACAGCAGGATGAAGATGAGGCTGTGGCTGACGACGAGGCTGGAGTTGCGTCCTCTGAGACCGTCATGAATGTCCCCCATGATCTGGTGTCCAAGGTTCGCGAATTAATCGCCAAGCACCACGAGTAACTACTTCACTGGCACGCGGCGGCGAAGCTCGTCGCGGAAGTTGAGGACGGCCATCCGCGCGGCCGCCCGCCTAGGCCCGCTTCACCACGTTGAATCCTTTCCGCTCCATGGCGCCCCAGCCGCCCTTCTTGCCTTTAATGGCCTCAATCAGGCCCTGCACCCGCCAGAACGTCAGCAATTGCCGAAAGCCGAAGTTCTCCGCGATCGCCGAGAAAAACAGCCGGTGAGTGTGCTGCCAGTTCGGATATCGGCACACGGTGAATTCTTCCAACACCACTCCGCTGGTCGACAGGAGGATGCCGAACATAACCGACACACTGAAGAACAGGATGGCGATCGGCGGAGCGATGATGCGAAACACCAGGCCCAGGATCGTCAAGAAATAGCCGAGAAATTCCACCGCCGGGCCGAGCATCTCGAAGATGGCGAAGTACGGGAAAGCGAACATCCCGACTACGCCGTACTTCGGGTTGAACAGCATGATCCGATGGCGCCACAAGCTCTCCACCGTTCCCCGCTGCCAGCGCTTTCTCTGGCGATGCAAAATTTTCAGTGAATCCGGCACTTCCGTCCAGCAAACCGGCGCAGCAACATAGGCAATGCGGTACGGCTTCTTCTTTTCCAGCCACAGGCGATGCATGCGGACCACCAGTTCCATGTCTTCGCCGATGGTGTCATGATCGAAACCGCCGGCTTCGAGCACTGCGTCCCGGCGAAACAGGCCAAACGCGCCGGAAATAATCAGCAGGCAATTCATCATGCTGAATCCCACGCGCCCGCCGAGAAAAGCGCGCAGATATTCGACCGACTGAAAATTCGCCAGGTGCGACTTGGACGTTCGGATGGTCTTGACGCGCCCATGCTCTACGTCGCAATCGTTCACCGCGCGCACCGTGCCGCCAACCGCGATAATCCGCTCCGGGTCTTCCAGATACGCTTTGACTAGGTTCAACAGGCCGGAACTTTCGATCAGTGAGTCGGAATCCACCACCATCACCAGCGGCGAAGTGGCCGCATTCAAACCGACGTTGATCGCGTCCGCTTTCCCGCCATTCACTTTGTCGATCACTACCAGACGGACCGGATCGGCCGACTGGTAAACCTGCTTCACCGGCTTGGTGGCCAGCGTACCGGAAGGGACCTGCGCGGATTTGTAGAGATGAAACTCTTCAATCAGAACCTGCAGAGTATTGTCTTTCGACCCGTCGTTGACCACGACCACTTCATAGTTGGGATAATCCAGCCGCAGCATTCCGCCCACGCTCTCGCGGCAGGTGGCCGATTCGTTATAGGCGGGCACAATCAGCGAGAGGGCCGGCAGCAAGGGCGACCGCATCAGCGCGTCCTGTTCTACCGGCGTGAAATGCACATGATGTTTGCGCAATGAGAAATAAGCGATAACCGTCAGTAAAAAATAAATCGCATTAATCGTAAAGACATAGAGAATAATGCCGCTCTCAAAGAAAAAGTAGACGCGGTGAACCAGTATGTCGAGCATCAGGCGATCTCGAGCAGCGCGGACCGCTGGGTGCGCAACCGCGCCAGGGATTCGGCGGCGCGCCCGGCCGATCGCGGGTCGCTGGTCATGATGTTGCTTTGCAGAAAGGCCTCGCCCGTCGCGCCCAGCATGGCCAGAGCCAAGCAGGCCAGACGCGATGTTTCTCCGTCTGCATGCTGGGTAACCAGAACCAGCCGGCCAAGTGCCTGGTTCAGCCGCAGTCGTCCCGCCAGGCCAATCGCGGTCTTCTGAACGTTGAGATCGGGATCGTCCAGCGCCCGCAGAATCAGCCGTTCCCCGGCCTGGCTCAAACCGCTAAAAGCGGAGAGTTTCAGCGCGTTGGCCCGAACCATTGCATCCGGATGCCGCATCAGAGGCGCAACAGCGGTCAAAGCCAGAGGACAACGCCAGGCCGCCGCCATCTCCAGCGCACCGGCAATCTGCCGCGGCGTGCCGTCTTTCAGCACGGCCGGAAGTGCAGTTGCGGTTAGCTGCGGCGCGTAGTCGCGCAGTTCGCCGGCCAGCATAGCACGCAACAACAGTGGAGCATCCGCGGCATTTCGAAATAGCAGGGTCAAGTCGTCTTTCGAGGCGCATCGGACCAAAGCACGATAAATGATCGGTTCCGCAGCCGTTTTGGGGTTCTTCAGCAGCGGCCGCAACGCCGAACAAGCCAGACTGGGCGTGAGTTGGCCCAGATACTCTACCGCCTGTTTGCATTCGCGGCGGCCGCGCTTGCTCCGCCGGCGCCACCGATCCACAAATCCCAGCTCGACGGCCAATTCACTCAGTTTCCGCTGCGCCTGCCCGTCTATGGCGGTGAGCGCTTCCACCAGGCAGACCTCCACGTCCCGCAAAGAGCGGCGGCGAAGAGCGCGTAGCTCCGCCAACACGTTTTTGCTGTCTTGACTAACGAGGAACGCCGCGATCTGCGCCCGGATCGCCGGCCTCAGCCGGGACGAGCGCGCCGCGCGCAGTGACTCAATCTTCTTCACAAAAGAAGACGCCAGCAGTTGAATGGAGATGGAAGCGATTTGAATGCCGATAAACGCGATCGCCAGAGACAGCGGTATCTGTGGGACACGGCTCGATACCACATTGCGATGTAGCCACCAGACCGGGTACAAGAACACCACCATCACAAGCATGGCTTTCAGCAGAATCACCGCCCGCTCGAGCCCGGTCTGGCGAAATGCGGACCACTTTATTGTTGCTATGCTGCGCCCGTTTTTTGCGACGCTGAGGGCGCGTGAGACGTGTACCGTCCAGAGCTTCTTCAAGGCTTCCTCAACAGAAACCGCTTCAGCCTAGCCACCACTTCCATGGGGCTAAACGGCTTGGTGATGTAATCGTCCGCGCCCAACCCAAAACCGCGCAAAACGTCGGCCTCGGCCTGCCGGGCGGTGAGCAGAATCGTCACGGTGTTGC
>DATFZA010000778.1:0-17730 GCA_035314765.1 Bryobacteraceae bacterium | reverse complement strand
GGCTCTAAAAGAGGAACTCAGTTGACCTTGAGAGACTTCCGCCTTTGCGTTTATTTTGTGGCCGCTGTCACGTGTGCGTCCGCGCAGACTGCGGATCTGGCGAACCGGTTCGCGACGGAGCTGCCGCGCGCGGTCGGGATTTCCATCGGTCCGTCTGGCGTGAACCTGTATTCCGCCCAGACGCAACAATTCAACGCGACGGTTTCGGGTTCCTCGAATACTTCCGTGACCTGGAGCATCACGCCGGCCGGCGCAGGCAGCGTGAGCGCGAACGGCCTGTACACCACGCCCACGGCGATACCAACTCAACAAACGATTACCGTAACGGCGGCCAGCGTAGCCGATTCCACGAAATCGGCATCAGCCTCAATCACGCTCATCCCATTAACCGTCTCGATGAGCCTGTCGAGCGCCAATCTCTACGGCGGACAAACCCAGCAGTTTAGCGCGTCGATTCAGAAGTCCACCAATACGAACGTAACCTGGTCAATCAGCCCAGCGGGGACGGGCTCAGTCACCGCCGCCGGTCTCTATACTGCGCCCGGCGGAGTTCCCTCTGCGACCACCGTTTCCGTGATCGCTGCCAGCGCCGCCGACCCGGCCAAGACCGCTTCGACACAAGTCAACCTAAGGCCGTGCCCATGAACTAGTTCACATTCTGAGTTGGGCGTATAGTGTAGTTCCAGCGACCGATCTTTTCGTGGGGAACGAGGTTGAGTTGACGCATTTCCGCGTCCGAGATCTTGGTTCCGGTGGGGTAGGTCTCCGGGATGAGATAAGCGCTGACGGTAAGGCCGGATTCCGTTTTGGTGGTAGCGATGAATTTGAGGATCTTGTCGATATCGGTGAGCGGTTCGCCAGCCCAGTTCTTGCTGATCTGGCTGAACGGACGATGTTCGATGGGATTCCACTTGGATGCGCCCGGGGGATAGTTGGCTGACGGTAACGGTGAGGCCGAGAGGAGTGCAGAGTGTGTCCTGAAGCGCTTTCCTCCAGGCGCGGCATCGCGCGCCGTTACTTCCTCCGCCATCCGCCAGGATGAACAGTTCGCGGGCGGCCGGGTATTGTTGGCATCCCTCCTTTAACCACCACTGGGCGATGGCGTCGACGGCTGGGGTGTCGTGGCTGGTACCCACGAACACAGTGCCCCGATTGGCCTGCGTGTCGTAAATGCCGTGGGGGATCGCCATGCCCTCGGCCTCCGAACGAAAATCATGATCCTTGACCAGGATGGGTTCGCGGTCCCACTTGGCGCCGGCGTTCTTGAAGTCGCCAATGAGTTCCTTCTTCTTGGTATCGACACTGATGATGGGCAAGCCTCGGTTGACAAATCGCTCTCGTTGCTCACCGATGTGAAGGAACTGTTGGTTACGCATCGGGTTTTTGGTGGACGCGATTTGCTTGCGGTTTACGCGAAGCTTGAAGTCCATCTCTTTGAGCAGACGCCCCACGGCGTTCTTGCTCACCGCGATTCCCCAAGCGGTGAGTTCTGCGGCGATCTTGCGCGTCGTGCGCCGGCTCCACTTCACGCCCGTGATGGGGTCTCCGGCAGTATCGTGACGCATCAGTTCTTCGATTCGGGCGATGACTTCGGGCGTTTTTTTTCCAGCGGCTTGCGCCCGCCGCCGGCTTTACGGATGCGGTCTAGTGTCAGGTCCTGTTCCAGAAGTTCGCGCCGGCCCTTGGCCACCGTGTGGGGGTCCATGCCGATGAACTCGGCAATCCGCTGATCGCCGCCGTAGCCGAGTTTGAGCGACTCCAATCCCGCATACAGGCGACGTTGCTTTTCATTCAGCATGCTGGAGAACAGAACAATCGCTGCTTTTAATTCGTCGGGCGCCACCTCTGCTTCGCCCAAACCGCTGGCCAGAGCCGGCTCGGATTGAAGCACGTGCCGAGCCAGCAGTTGGCGTTTGCGAAAAGCCGGATTTAGCGAGCAGTAGAGATACAATCCCCCTACTGGTTCGCGAACGATGCGCTCGTGTTGCACCAGCTTCAGCAGCGGCTCTTTGGTTCCCACATGCAGCAGGTGATCCAACTCCTCTGCAAAATGTCCGGCCAAAGAGTTCTCGACGAAAGCCTGGGCCGTGTCCAGTAGAGTGCCCTGACGCGAGAACCAGACGGACTGGAAAGACCACAGGCCGTTATGGTCGAAGCGCGCGGTTTCATCCAACGTGTAGTAAGCGCCACGATGGGAGTAGCTGGTCCGATAGGCGAGTTGTTTCAATTTGCGGAAGACTGTGACATCGACTTCCGTTCCCAACGCCCTCTTCAACTCGGGCATGGTCGCGACCTTGCTCCGCCGCAGCGCTTTTGCCAGATCATCAGCATGGAAGGATTCGACTCTCATAGTGTTAGAAGTCTCCCATAAAATGGCTTTCTAGAAAGAACTCTAACAGAATATGGCCCGCCTGTCCCCTTCCCTCCACGGCCCAGACTAATGCCTATATTGCTTTTGAGCAACTAAGTATTGACGGCATTCGAGACCTCAAGAAGTGACCACACTGCAAGATCTACGCTTCACTATGTGATCTTGTTTTTGGGCCGTTCCTAAGAAGCGATGGCGTGGATGCGTTGTGCCAGTTTCTGGGCGGAGACCAGCGCGGCTCTAGCCGAGGGCGGCAGGCCATCGGTCATGCTGGTGACCTGAATCAGATTCAGCAGACTTTCCGACATGAGGCGCAGTTCTCCAGCGGCCGGCGCGGCAGGGCCGGCGGGAGTACCGTCCAGGGTCTGGATAGCTCGCTCCACGATGGATTTTGCCCCATCGGCCTTGGAGATGTACTCGATCGCTCCAAGTTGCAGCGCACGATTGCGGAACTCGGGGTTCTCGTTGTGCGACATGATCAGCATCTTAATGTGGAAGAGATCGTTGCTGGATTTCATGAGCTGCAGAAGTTCGAGTCCATTCAATCCGGGCATCATGAAATCGGCGACCACGAGTTCTATGTTCTTCTCGGAGCGCAGGATCAATAACCCCTCTTCGCCATCGGAAGCCGTTTCGATTTCATAGTTACGCTTGTTGAACCAAAGTTCCAAGGCTTCCGTTAGGTGGGGGTCGTCGTCAAGAATAAGCAATCTGGGTTTGGGCATATTTATTCCATTTTTTGAATTTGAGGACTAGGGGCGCTGGGCAAGGCAAAACAAAACTCCGAGCCTTGATTCGGTTCGGATTTAAGCCAGATGCGGCCACCGTGGGCTTCGATAATGCGTTTGCAAATCGCCAGGCCAATGCCGGTACCGGGCACGGCGGAGGATTCCCGGCCGCGGGCAAACATTTCAAATATGCGATTGAAGTCTCTCCGGTCGACGCCGCGCCCGTTGTCGATCACCCGGAATACCCAGTTGCCGCGGCTCTGGTCCCAATGGCAGCGCACCTGGATGCGTGGCGGCGCATCGCTCTTGTATTTGATGGCGTTAGAAATCAGGTTCTGAAAAACGCGGGTCAGCAGTTTCTCCGATCCGGACACACGCGGCAGCGGGTCGTGGGTGATGGTGACGTTGCTTTCCTTAATCAAGGACATCAGCCGTTCCAAGGCGCCGGTGAGAGCCGCATTGACGTCAGTTGGTTCGAGAACGATGGGTTGCGTGCCCAGAGTCGCGAATTCGAGCACGTCCGCGATCAGCACGTGCATGCTCTGGCCGAGCCGGGTGCAGGCGCCTAGCCACCGGCCTACCTTGCCGTTTGGCCCGCTCCCGGATTCGATCGAGATCAGTTCCAGATAGTCGAGGATGGATTGCACCGGCTGGCGCAGATCGTGCGAGACCACGTGCGCGAAGCTATCCAATTCGCGGTTGCGGCGCATCAGTTCCTGGTTGCGGTATTCGAGTTCGGCTTTTTGGAGGGCGATTTCCCGCGCGGCTTCCTCGGCGTCTTTGCGCCGGTCGATCAGATCCTGCTGCAAGGCCAGCAATCGCTGGTTGGCGCTCTCCTGGGCTTTGCGCGCATTGAACAGATTCAGAAAGACGCGCACTTTCGAGCGGAGGATGCCAGGGTGAACCGGTTTGAACAGGTAATCCACCACGCCTGCGTCATAGCCGTTCAACACCGACCGCTCGTCCCGGTTGATGGCGGTCAAAAAGATCACCGGGACGTGGGCATGTTTGGCGCTGGCTTGCATGTAACGCGCGACTTCATAACCATCCATATCGGGCATCGAGACGTCGAGCAACATCACGGCGCATTCGCCGTCCTCGAGCAATTCGAGCGCCTCGGCACCGGAACCCGCGGTTACCAATTGCATTTCCATACGCGACAGGATGCCTTTGATCAGGGCCAGATTTTCGGGAAGATCGTCTACGGCGAGAACGCGGGGCAGCGGGTCCGCCAGGTTCAGTTCAGTATACTCGGGAGCTTCTAGAGTCGTCATAATCGTCAATTAAATGGTCGGGGCCATCCAGCGCTGCAGAATGTTTTCCAGTTCCTGTGGACGGAACGGTTTCGCGAGATAGTCATCCATACCAGCGGCCAGACAACGCTCCCGGTCTCCTACCATGGCGTTCGCGGTCATGGCGACAATCCGGGTGCGCCGTCCTTCTCTTCCGAGACGGCCGCCTTCCCATTTCCGGATGGCGGCCGTCGCCTCCAGTCCGCCCATCAGCGGCATCTGCATATCCATGAAGATCAGAGGATAGTTCTTGTTTTGGATGGCCCGCATAGCATCCTGGCCGTTCTCGGCGATATCGCAGCGATAACCGAGGCGGGACAACAGGGACACCGCTACCTGGCGGTTGCCCGCATTGTCCTCCACCAACAGCAGGTTCGGGTTAGAGTTCTGCGCTGGCGCGAGCGTCCGCGGTCCGGAAGCATCCGGTTCGAGAGCCAGCCGGGGAAGAATGCTCAGCGCGGGTTTGCGCGGACCGGCGAGAAGGCTGGCCAGCGCATCGCGTAACCGGCGTGACTGGACGGGTTTTGTCAGCCGCAGGTCGATTCTGGCTTGTTTGGCCTCCTCATGGTGGTTGTCGCCGCTGTAGCTACTGAGCAGAACGAGCGGCAGGGAAGCCAGGGCGGGGTCGGCGCGAATGATGCGGGCCAAATCCAGGCCGTTGATGCCCGGCATTTTGTAGTCGAGGATGACCGCATGATAGGGCTGGTCTTCGCTGCTCGACCGGCGCAGCAAGTCCAGCGCCTCGGTTGCCTCTTTGGCGGTAGTCACTTCCAACAGGCTTCCCAGTTGCGCCGTCAGAATTTTCCGATTAGTTGCATTGTCGTCAACCACCAGGACGCGGCGGCCTTCGAGACTGGCCCTGGCCGGGCGCGCTTGCAGCGGGCGTTCTGTCCCGTGTCTGAGCGGGATCTCAAACCAGAAGGTCGAACCTTTTCCCAGTTCGCTTTCGCAGCCAATCGTCCCTCCCATCAATCCGGCCAGTTTCTTCGAGATCGCCAAGCCCAGGCCAGTCCCGCCGTATCTGCGAGTTTGCGAGCCATCGCCTTGCGAGAACGCTTCGAATAATGAGGCGCGCGTTTTCTCGCTCATTCCTATCCCCGTGTCGCGCACCTCGAAGCGCGCCAAAACAGAAGTTTCCGGCGCCGACTCGAGCGGCTCCCAACTGGCGGTTACGTTGACCTCGCCCTCGTTGGTGAACTTGATCGCATTGCCAATGATGTTGATCAGCATTTGCCGGATGCGCATGGGGTCGCCATGGAACAGCAGCGCCTCCGGGGGAGTCTGGCAGGTCAGCTCCAACCTCTTGCGCCCAGCGGTCTCAGACAGAAAGCCGGCCGCTTCTTCCACCGTCGCGCTCAGGTCGAAGTCGACGCTCGCGACCTCCATTTTGCCCGCCTCGATCTTGGAGAAATCGAGGATGTCGTTGATGATCCGCAGCAGCGATTCCGCCCCGCAAGCGATCATTTCGGCATAGTTGCGTTGTTCGGCGGATAACTCGGTATCGAGCATTAGATTGCTCATTCCCATGATCACGTTCATAGGGGTGCGGATTTCGTGGCTCATATTGGCCAGAAACTCCGATTTCAAGCGGGTGGATTCCTGAATCTTGGCTTCGGCCAACTTGCGCTCGGTGATGTCGGCGACGCTGCTAAGAACCCAGGTCCCTTCTTCGGTGGGGAGCGGATTCAATCCGATTTCCAGGGGAAACTCCGAACCGTCTTTGCGCTGGCCAAACAGTTCCCGGCCGGCGCCGATTGGCCGGACGCTGGGAGCACCGTGATAGGCGGCGCGCATGCCGGGGTGAGCAGCCTTTGCCCGCTCCGGCAACAACATATCCACGCTCTTTCCCAGTAGTTCCTGCCGCGTGTACCCGAACATCGTCTCAACTTGCTGGTTCACCAGCTCGATGACTCCCGCTTCGTTTACCAGAATCATTCCGTTCGGCGCGGAATCGATGATGCGGGAAAGTTGGTGGCCCTGCTGCTCCAATCGCTCGATGGGGATTTGCTCCTGGACGTCCCGAGCCTCCTGTTCAACCTGAGTAGTGGGTCTATTCATGGCCTGTTCCTCCCGAGCCTGGCTCTTTTTCCTAACGCGAGCCTAACCCGAAGTTCCGCAACGTGCGGAACTTCGGCCTAACGCGAGCTAAGTACGGCTCGTGCTGACGGAAATATCTACGTATAGATCTCCCTGCTGGACCGACATATTTAGTCGAACCCTACTCCAGTTCTTCTCGGACTATTTGGTGGTTCCTTGAGCCATTCTTTTGATGCGGGCTAGGCGTCCGTAGGAATAGTAAGGACCCGGCTGATCCCGTGCCGGGTCAAAGGATTGCAACTTGGTGCTAGACAAAGTAACTCGGGGTCGCACGCCGCTTACTTAGCCCCCTTGGGATTAGCCCATCCGCCCCCCCGGGCTTCCACGAGGGGGACTCGGCGGGCTACCGGCCAAAAAAACATGCGGCCTGCATCTTAAGTCCAACCGGAACTATAAATTGCGATCGGTGCCAAGTGAGTTAAGCTCCCGACCGGGGTCGAAACTGGAGGAGCGATCTCGCCCTGACGATGAGTAGCCTAATATGGGCAATGTGGAAACGCCCGAAGCCGCAGGCAGCCAGTCGCCGAATGTGGCGGCTGCCGGCGACCTGCAACGGCTGGCTGCCACCTTGCAGCGGGCCTTTGACGGTTGGATCGAGCTAGATCCGAATGGACTGATCACAGCGTGGAATTCCGGCGCCGAGAGGCTGTTTGGGTGGTCCAGCGCCGAGACGATGGGGCGCCCGGTAGAACTAATCGTGTCGCCGAAACACCGGGAGATTGTCGCATCCAGTCTTGCGAGGATCGCCGCCGGCGCCGCCGAAACCATTCCAGGCGAGCCGCCACCAGAAGAGCCGATATTCATGCGGGCCGTACACCGGGACGGCCGCAGGTTTTCAGCCGAAGTTTTCCTGTTCCCGCGACGAAAGGGAATGGACTATGGCGTAGACGTTTTCGTGAGAGACCTCACGGACCGGGAGCAATTGCAACACCAACTGACGGAACGCGCCAACCAAAGGGCCATTCTGAATTTTCTGGAGGAAGGCTACGCCGAACTCGATCTGGCAGGTAATTATCAATGGGTGAACGATGCCTATTGCCGGATCTTCAATCGCACGCGCGAGGAGGTGCTCGATCCAAGCTATCAGAAAATTGCCCACAACCCTGTTTCCGTCGACATGCGGGAGTTGTTTAAGACGGTGTACAAGACCGGCGAACCGGTCAGGTCCCTGGAATATGAATATTCGCCAGGCCGATTTTGCGAGATGACGCTTTCCCTCAAGCGAGGTGAGGACGGCAAGCCCACAGGTTTCATAACATTGACCCGTGTAACCACTGAACGTAAACAGCACGAACGGGAACTCCGGAACGCCAAAGACGCAGCGGACGCGGCCAATCGGGCCAAGAGCGAGTTCCTGGCGAACATGAGCCACGAGATTCGCACGCCCATGAACGGCGTCATTGGCATGACGGAATTGGCGCTTTCCACGGATCTTACCGACGAGCAACGGGAATATCTCGCCATGGTCCGGTCCTCGGCGGAAGACCTCTTGGTCATCATCAATGACATTCTCGACTACTCCAAGATTGAAGCCGGCAAGACCGCTCTGATTCCGGTGCAGTTCAATTTGGTCGAATTGGTGGGCGATACGCTGAAGAGCCTGGCGATACCGGCTCACCGGAAGAGTCTGGAACTGGCGTTTCATGTCGCTGCCGATGTCCCGGCATTGGTGGTGGGCGATTCTGTCAGGCTGCGTCAGGTGCTGGTGAATCTGGCCGGGAACGCGGTGAAATTCACCGGCCAGGGCGAAGTGGTCGTGGACGCGAGCTTAGAGTCGCGGAACGAGACGGAATTGAGGGTGCACTTCACGGTGCGCGATACCGGCATTGGAGTTTCCCCCGAAGCGCAACAGCGCCTATTTCGCCCGTTTGAGCAAGCCGACTCCTCCACCACCCGCGAATATGGGGGCACGGGACTCGGCTTGGCGATATCGAGGAAAATTGTAGATCTAATGGGCGGTCAAATCTGGATGGAGAGCACGCCTGGCCTAGGGTCGACGTTTCACTTTACGGCAACTTTCGGCGCCGCGGGGCCTCCGGGAGAGCCTGGCATTCTTGTAAACCCCGACCTGCTTTCCAACCCCGACCTGCTGGGGCTGCCGGTGCTCATCGTCGATGACAACGAAACCAACCGGCGAATTCTTCTGGAGACGGCCCGGCGTTGGCAAATGCGCCCGGAGATGGCGCGCTCGGGCCCGGAGGGATTGGCGAAAATCGAAGCGGCCTCGGCTTCCGGGCAGCCCTTCCGTTTAGTCCTCCTGGATGAGCAGATGCCTGGGATGGGCGGCTTGGAAGTAATCGAGCAGATTCGCCTTATCGAGCTTTCGCAAGGCGTTACTATCATGATGCTAACCTCCGCCGATCAAACCTCGAGCGCTTTGCGATGCCGCGAACTGGGTGTCGAAACGTACCTGATCAAACCCATCAAGCCGGCGGAATTGCTCGCCATGATCCGCAAGGCGCTGGGAGCCGCAAGGCCTTCCGCGGCAGTGAGGCTGCCAAGCGTGTCACGTGCCGGCCGCTGCTTGTCGATATTGGTCGGCGAGGACAACCAGGTAAACCAGAAACTAACGGTGGCGATCCTGAAGAAAATGGGCCACCAAGCGACCCTTGCGGCGGATGGAATCGAAACCGTAAACAAATCGCAAGAAACCTTGTTCGATTTGATTCTGATGGATGTCCAGATGCCCGGGATTGACGGCATTGAAGCGACGCGGCGGATTCGCAGCCAGGAGCGAAGCACGGCAAAACGCACGCCAATCATTGCCATGACCGCGTGCGCCATGGCCGGCGATCGGGAACGCTGTATCGAAGCGGGTATGGACGACTATGTTTCGAAGCCGGTGACGCTGGCAACGCTGGCCCGGGCGCTGGCGCCCTTCGCTGTCTCTTGAGCGGTAAGCAAGTTGTGAACTGCGCTCGCTCTGTGGCTTAGCACGCCATTCCGGAAATTTAGTCTTGGATTCCGCGGCTCCCCTCCCTCAGAGACGTTCAGGCGCTTTGCTGAAATAGCACTGTTAAAATAACAATGTCTTGTTTTCACGACGCTTGCTGCCGCTGGTCTTGCTCGCCGTTATGGGCGCTTGCCGGCAGCCGCCCGCGCCGCCGCTAACGGTGGCCGCAGCCGCGAATCTAACGGATGTCTTTGGCCGCTTGGGCAGCGATTTTGAAGCCGCCACCGGCGTTCACGTCGTATTCAGTTTCGCCGCAACGGGCGACCTTACACGGCAAATCGAGAATGCCGCACCTTTCGACGTTTTTGCCGCCGCCGACCTGGATCACATCCGGCAACTGGAAAAGCAAAATCTGTTGCTGCCCGGTACTGTGCATGTCTACGCCCGAGGGCAGTTGGCGCTGTTCGGACGCGCGCAGTCGCTCCAGGATTTGACGGCGGACCAGATCCGTTTTGTGGCAATGGCGAAACCCGATACAGCGCCCTATGGACGCGCCGCGGTGGAGGCGCTAGAGGCTTCCGGCCTGTGGAAGCAGGTTGAACCGAAGGTGGTTTACGCCGAGAACATCAATATCAGCAGGCAATATGCCACGACTGGAAACGCGGATGCCGCGTTTACCGCTTATTCTTTGGTGCTCCACGACAAGCCGGTTGTTCTTATCGATCCGAAACTCTACTCGCCGATCGACCAGGGTATCGGCGTGTTGAAGTCGTCCCCGCACGCAGAAGCCGCTCGCCGCTTTGTGGAGTATGTCATCGGGCCAGCGGGCCAGCGCCTGTTACAGGAGAATGGCTACAAGAAACCACAACCGTGAGAATTGTTTCACCAAGAGCAGGCAGAATGGCAAGTAGCGCGATTTTGCACACAGCCAAGGTGGCACGGACTTTAGTCTGTGCAGAAAATTTAGAAAACTCTAGAGCACAGGCTAAAGCCTGTGCCACCCATGCTGCCGGAATGCCATCAGCTCTCGAGAATCACCACCGCCATGCTCAGTTCAGCCGTGTGCGTCAAAGAGAGCACTATGTTGCGCACGCCCAGTTCGGCGGCGACTTTTTCCGCTACTCCGTGCAACAATAGCGTCGGCCGTCCGCCGGCTAGATTGGACACTTCAAAATCCTGCCAGCCCACGCCGCAGCGCCATCCCGTGCCGATGGCCTTCATTCCCGCTTCCTTAGCGGCAAAACGCGCCGCGAGCCGTTCAAAACGGCTGGCGGCGCCTCGGCGATTGACGTAGGCGAGTTCGCGGGCGGTGTACACGCGCTCCAGAAAGCGCTGGCCATGGCGCTCGACGGCCTGACGAATTCGCGGAACCTCAGCCAGGTCCACTCCCATGCCCACGATCACAACCCGGCGCTCGTTGACTTTCCAGCTTCTGGATTGCCGAGTTCACTCATGAGGCGACATAAGAACAAGCAAGACTGTAACTCAGGATAGTTACTCGCCTTTGGAACCGGACGCTTTTCTGTACTCCGCCCAGCGCCTCTTCTGAGCGGCAGCGATCCGCTTGCGGGCGGCTTCGCTGAGCACGCGTTTGGAGTTGGCGCCCTTCACTGCCTTAGCGGCGCTCTTTGTTCTACCGCCAGCGGAACGTCCGCGCCGTCTCGCCGCGGCTCCCAGCCGGGATCGCACCGTTTGAATCTGTTCGTCTATTTTCTGCCGCTGAAGTTCCAGTCCGGTCAGTGCCGCTTCCAGTAATCCGCGCTCACTAATTGCCGATGATGCTCGCGCCATCAGACCTCCCTAAAGATCATAAGTTATTTAAAGTAACTTTGCTACTATTTAGAGCGCGATTCCAGAACAAAGGTTACCGGCCCGTCGTTCACCAGTTTCACCGCCATGCTAGCTTGAAACACGCCCGTCTCCACTCGAACCCCCAGCAGTCGTATCTTGGCTACCAGATACTCGTACAACTTATTGGCCAGCTCCGGCGGGGCCGCCGCGTCGAAGCCAGGTCTTCTGCCTTTGCGGCAATCGCCGTAGAGAGTAAATTGCGAGACCACCAATGCCGCCCCGCCGACATCCAGCAGACTCAGATTCATTTTGCCGGCGGTGTCGGAGAAAATTCTGAGGTGGGCGATCTTCTCCGCGAGATAGTCCGCGTCACGCTCGGTGTCGTCTTTGCCAACGCCAACCAGAAGGAGTGCGCCGCGGCCGATCTGGCCGGCCGTCTTGCCCTCCACCGTTACACTCGCTTCCGAGACCCTCTGTAGGACGATCCGCACGCCACTACCTCCGTTTCATGCCACCCCAGGAGTTTCATTTCCGCGAAGCGATGCGAGGGCGAAGTTCCCGTCACTTACGTTCGGGGGCTAGACCATGCACTACCTGCTCTCCGGACTAAACATAGCCGGAGCAGCGCCGCAACATGCTAGGTGACAGATCTGTTCGTACTAAGGTGGCCACCCCATACGTTCACACGCGGAACCGGTACATACTTTGAGTGTGATCTACAAGCGGAAGCGAATTCATAGCAAAGTGGCAGGCGGTTTCTTTCATTTTGAAGAACCGAAGTCTCGTACCCACATTTACGGGTATGGTCACGGCGACTACGTGCGATTGCGCGATGAATTTGGCAATGTCTGGAAAGGAGCGGCTGAAACTCTCGCCGACGAGAGCGTCAGATACACGTTTCGCGACGCCAACGGCAATACCATCACCGGACTTTCCGATTCTGAGCACTCGGGCATCCTCCTGCGAGACTCACGCGGCAAGAGCTGGCGCGGCTTTTTGGACTAGTTCTCCCTTCACGGACGGTTCAGATACTTCTCGTACAGCCGCCGGTGCTTGTTATCCAAGTCGACGTTCTTGCCCTTGATAAATAGCTGTTTGATCTGAGTCCTGGTTTCCAATGGATCTCCATCTGTAATCACCAGGTCCGCCCACTTACCTTCTTCGATCGAGCCGATCTTATCTCCCACACCCCAAATCTGCGCCGCATTGATGGTCACGGACTTCAACGCTTCCTCGCGTGGCAACCCGAAGGCGGCCGCTGTGGCCGCTTGATACGGCACGTTGCGCGCAAATTCATTATTAAAACTCCCAAACGCGAACTTCACGCCTGCTTTGTAAAACTCATTGGGTAAGGTGTAAGCGGCGTCGTAGGGATCGTCGTCGTGCTCCGGAAGCTCCAGGGTGGGACCGAGGATTGCGGTCACGCCCCGGGCCTTCATCTCGGCGCCGGCCTTACCCAGTTCCTTGGGGTTGGCGATCACCAGCCGGACTTTCTGTTCATCGGCGAACTTCACTGCGTCGCCGATCGCGCGCTCGCGGTTGGCCATAACAACCAGCGGTATCTTACCTTCAAGCACCGGCAACATAGCCTCGTATTTCAGATCGACCTTGAACCCCGCGGGCTTGGCGGCTTTGGCTTTCTGATAGCGCCGGGACTCTTCGAAGAACTCGCGCAGATCGTGTAACTGGGTCTCATAAGCCTTTTTGGAGTCCGCATAGGAGTAGCGCGACGCAACCGGAGGCGCGTCTCCATAGCGCTGCTGCGGAGAGGGAATGATGGGAAAACGCATCGCCATCCCAGCGGATTTCTTCACTTCCATCTCTTCCCAGGTCCAGCCGTCCAGGTGAACCAAAGCAGCCTGCCCGTTGATGATGCTCTGGCGCGTGTTGCCTCCGCGCGGACCGCCTTCGCCGCCCCCCGGGCCCATGGGCAGAACAATGGCGGTGGTGATGCCATTGGCGCGCGTGACCGGAATGTGCTCGCTGGATGGATTCACCGCCACTTCTGCCCGCAATTGCGGATTGAAGTCGCCGAGTTCGCCGGTGTCCACGCTCTCGCGAATGGAGTTGATCTCCGCCAGCCCCAACTCGGTGGCGGAGTTGATCATCCCCGGATAGACATGCAGGCCCTTGGCTTCAATCACCCGCGTGCCGCGCGGCGCGGCCAGATTGTGGCCAATACCCACGATTTTGCCGTCGCGCACCAGTATGGAGCCGTCTTTGATCTCCGGCCCGGAGACCGGATGCACCGTTGCTCCACGGATCAAAATGTCGTCATCGACGCCCGCCAGTAAAGGCAGGCTCAAGACGCAACCGAGCAGGAAGGATCTCAATCGGTGGTCCTCCGGGTCGTTCTTTCGGCTGTTCTCTCAGCCGGCCTCTGGGTCGTTCTCTCAGCCGGCCTCTGGCCGTTCATTCAGCCGTCCTTCTGCCGGGCGCGCCCGTCTTCTTCTGTTGTTCCTTTTCTTTTTCAAGCAATTTCGCCTTTTCCGCTTCACGCTGCACGCGATCGGCCAGATCTTTGTTGCGGTCAAAGTACACCTGTCCGTCGACAAACACCTTCTCAACCTTGGCGTAGTTCGATAGAGGATGCTGGTCGAATAGCGCCAGGTCGGCATCTTTGCCAACTTCGATGGAGCCTACGCGTTTGTCGATATCCAGTTGCCTGGCGGGGTTGATGGTGATCAACGACAACGCTTCAGTTTCCGAGAGACCGCCGTACTTCATGGTCTTGGCCGCTTCATCGTTGAGATGGCGCATCAGCTCGGCGGAATCGCTGTTTAGCGAGACCAGCACGCCTTTGCGCACCATGATCGCGGCGTTATAGGGGATGGCGTCAGTCGCCTCCATCTTGAAGTCCCACCAATCGCTGAAGGTAGAAGCGCCGGCGCCGTGCGCGGCGATCTCCTTGGCGACCTTATAACCTTCCAGCACGTGTTGCAGAGTGCGGATCTTGAAACCATAGTCGTCGGCCACTCGCAACAGCATCAGAATCTCGTCTTGCCGGTAACAGTGCGCGTGAACAAAACGCTTGCCTTCTAAGACCTCAACCAACGGATCTAACTTCAGATCGCGCCGCGGTGGTAACACCTGTTCGCCATGAGCAACCTTGTCGTTGTATTCTTTCCACTGCGCCTGATAGATCTTGGCTTCGTTGAACGCCTCGCGAATCACATCTTCCACACCCATGCGCGTGGCCGGATAACGCAACGCGGCGTTGGCCCCCGCACCGGCATTGATCCGCTGGCCTTGTGGGTTACCCGCCCGCTTGGGATTTTCGCCCAGCGCGAACTTGATACCCGGCTTGGCGCCTTCAAAAATCATGCCGCGCGCATCCTTACCCCAGCGCATCTTCATAACCACCGTCTTGCCGCCGATGGAGTTGGCGCTGCCGTGCAGAATGTTAGCCGTAGTTACACCGCCCGCCAGGGCCCGGTAAATGGCAATGTCGTCCGGATTGATGGTGTCCTCAATGCCAACCATCGAGGATACGGAGACCGCGCCTTCATTGATGGAGTCGGTCGCGATATGCGAATGGCAATCGATAATTCCCGGCATCAGAAATTTCCCAGTGGCATCCACGATCTCGGCGCCGGCCGGTTCCGTCACCTTTTCGCCCAGTTCCACGATCTTACCGTCATTAATTACAACCGAGCCGACGAAAGTGCCTTTGGTGACCGTAAGTACCGTCGCATTCTTGATCACGACCGGCGCGGCGGATGACGTTACAGCTAGCAAGGCCAGTCCGAGCAAACATAAGCTATATTTCACTGGGATTCACTCCCTGCTCTGTCGAGACGCGCTCCTTCGGGACGGACCGGCGGTTCTTCCACCGGCTCATATTTCACACCGTCGATCACCACAAACTTTACTTCTGTCTTGTCTTGAAATAAGTCGCCCTTGGTGACCACCAGGTTCGCGATTTTGCCTTTTTCGATACTTCCCAAACGATCCGCAACCCCGTAGATTTCCGCCGGCGTCAGGGTCAGAGCACGGACCGCGTCATCTTCCGATAGCCCCGCGTCCAGCGCCTTCTTCACCGCGGGAAAAAGGTCCGCCCGCCGTTCCATGCCGTCGGCGAAGAAGGCGAACTTCACTTGATTCTTGGCCAGCAGCGCCGGCGCCGATGGCGCTTGGTCGCGAATCTCCAACTGGCGCAGTTCATCCACGTCGTCGGGATTGGTCTCGACCGGCTTGGCGGGCCACTTCAAGCTCAGCAAAACCGGCACACCGGAGCGCTTCAACAGATCGACGGAGCGATAGGCTTCGGGGATGCCATACAACACCGGCCGAATCTTGACTTCGTTCGCGAACCGGATCATGCGGTCGACATCGATCCGGCGCGTGGCCGGCAACAACACTTGCGGGGAATCGAGCACCCCCTCGAGCGCGCGGTCATAATCCGGCCGCAACATGCCGGTTGGGTGCGCGGCGTACATCTGCCTGGCCTTTTTATAATGGTCGGCGTCCAGATAGATCTGCCGGATATAAGCGAACACGCCCAGCAGCGAAGCCGGATAGCCGGAACCGAACCCGCCGTTGACGAGAGTCACATACTGGCCGGCGTTCTCGGCCACTATCATCTTGCCGCTGGTCTCGCCCGCCAGGTCGATCACCGTGCCTTGCCCGGCGAAGATGCCGCGATGAGAAAACGTCACGGCTGAGGTGAACCCCGCGCTACGCGCCACTTCCAGCCGGTGGTCGCTGGTCTTGATCAGGTCCGCCGTCCGCCGCCAGCTATAGGTGTTCGGCCGGTCCTCGGGGCCGCGCGCCGGAGGTGTTGTCGATGCGGGCGCGGCCGGTTGCGCGGGCGCGGGCACGTTGGTCCCTCCGCCCGGGCCGCGGTTCGGAGGAGCAGGAGCTTCGTCGGGCAAACCGATCGTGCTTAAGCTGTCTATCAATCCGGGATACACGGTCAGTCCGTCGCCTTCCACTACCCAGGCGTCAGCGGGAATGTCCACATTGGCGCCGACCGTCTCAATCAACCCGTCTCGCACGACTACCGTGCCTTTGGCGATGACTGGGCCACTCACCGGCACGATGCGAGCGTTGTGAATCGCCAGCGCGGTGGGCTGTTGTGCCCACAACGCGCCGGCGAACGAGCTGAAAAAGACTAAGATGACACTGCGTTTCATGGGCTATCGCTTATTATGGAAGTTTCGCAATAAGAGAATGGCGCTCAAGAAACAATTTGGTTACACCGGCGCGGGAGTAAATATCGACGAGGCCGGCCGCGCGGTCGCGCTGATTCGCAAACACGCGCGGACCACGTTCTCGCGCAACGTGCTCACCGACATCGGGTCGTTTGGCGGCGGCTATTTGTTAACCGGATGGAAGCGGCCGGTCTTGGTGAGTTCCGCCGACGGCGTCGGCACCAAACTGAAGGTGGCGTTCGACGCCGGCCGGCATGACACCATCGGTGAAGATTTGGTGAATCATTGCGTCAACGATATCGCGGTGCAGGGAGCGGTTCCGCTGTTTTTTCTCGATTACTACGCTGCCGGACGCCTCAACGCCGAAGTTGCCGGGCAAGTGGTCAGCGGCATCGCGCGCGGCTGCCGCAACAACGGCTGTGCGCTGATCGGCGGCGAGACCGCCGAGATGCCCGGCATGTATCAGGGCGAGGAGTACGACTTGGCTGGCTTTATCGTCGGGGCCGTGGAGCGCAAGAACCTGCTCGATGGCGCTTCCATCCGTGCCGGCGACGTGCTGCTGGGGCTGCCGTCCAACGGTCTGCACACCAATGGATACTCGCTGGCGCGCAAGTTGCTGTTTGAAGTAGCAGGTTTGCCGTTGGACGAGGAACTCGCAGGGGAACTGCTGAAGGTGCATCGCAGTTACCTCAAACCGATTCGAGCGCTAATTGGCGCAGGCCTGCTGAAGGGCGCCGCCCATATTACCGGCGGCGGACTAACAGATAATGTTCCGCGAATTCTGCCCTCGGGACTGGCGGCGGAAATTCGGCTGGGCGCCTGGCCGGTCTTGCCCATTTTCGAGCGCCTGCGCGATCTCGGCAACCTAGCGGACGACGATTACCGCAGGACTTTTAATCTGGGGATCGGCATGGTGCTGGTGGTGTCCAAACGCAATCTCTCGAAGGCCTGGGCCCTGCTCGATCGCATCGGGGAACGATCGTTCGATATGGGCGTGGTGGTGAAGGGCAAGCAGCGGCGCGTGAAGTATGCCGGATAAGCGCCTGGGTATTCTCATCTCCGGCCGGGGCTCGAATTTTCGGGCCATCGCCGATAGCATTGCCGCCGGTCGTTTAGACGCGTCGATTGCCGTGGTCATTTCCAACCGGCCGGAAGCGCCCGGCCTCGAGATCGCCCGGGAACGCGGCATTCCGTCCATAACGCTGCCTTCTAAGGGAATGGAGCGTGAAGACTACGATGCCCAGTTAGTCGCCGAACTGCGCAGCCGCCAGGTAGACTTAGTATGTCTGGCGGGATTTATGCGGTTGCTGACGGCGTCCTTCATCCAGGCCTACCCGCTGCATATCCTGAACATCCACCCTTCTCTGTTACCCGCGTTTCCCGGTCTCAACGCGCAGGCGCAAGCCTT
>DATFZA010000777.1:0-16200 GCA_035314765.1 Bryobacteraceae bacterium | reverse complement strand
CCGACCGACCGGTCGGTTCGGATACGATTCATCTGGCCAGGCGAGACCAGCTTTCCTTCCTTGGTTCGAACGAGACAAGTGCGGTGAGAGGAGCACACTGGTGGCTACTATTTTCTACGAACACGACGCCAATCCCAACGCCCTGAAGGGCAAGACCATCGCCATCCTGGGCTACGGCAGCCAGGGACACGCGCAGGCCCAGAACTTGCGCGACAGCGGCTGCAAGGTAGTCGTTGGGCTGGAACCGAATCGTCCCAGCGCCCTGCAGGCTCGCGCCGATGGCATGGTTGTGGTGGCGCCGGATGAGGCCGCCAAGCGTGCGGACTGGATTCATGTGCTCACCCCGGACGAAGCTCAGGCCGCGGTGTACGAGCAATACATCAAGCCGTATCTGCATCCCGGCAAAATTCTCGGTTTCTCTCACGGCTTCAGCATTCATTTTCAGACGATCGTTCCCCCGAGCGATGTGGATGTGGTGATGATCGCGCCCAAGAGCCCCGGCCACCTGCTTCGCCGCGTATACGCCGAGGGGCGCGGCGTTCCATCGCTGATCGCAATCCAGCAGGATGCGAGCAAACACGCTCACGAATATGCATTAGCCTACGCGCATGGCATCGGCTCGACTCGCGCCGGCGTGCTCCAGACCACCTTTAAGGAAGAAACCGAGAGCGATCTGTTCGGCGAACAGGCCGTGCTGTGCGGCGGTCTGACTTCGCTCATCAAGAAAGGATTTGAAACCCTGGTGGAGGCCGGCTACGCGCCGGAGATCGCTTATTTCGAATGCCTGCACGAAATGAAGTTGATCGTCGACCTGATCTACGAAGGCGGCCTGAGCCGCATGCGGCATTCGATTTCGAATACTGCCGAGTATGGCGACTTGACTCGCGGCGAGAGAGTGGTGGGCGATCCGACCCGCGCCGCGATGAAGAAAACTCTGGCCGACATTCAAAACGGAACCTTCGCTCGCGAATGGATCAAGGAAAACAAAGACGGCGGCTACAACTTCACCGAGTTGCGCCAGCAAGAGCAGCAGCATCCCATTGAGATTGTCGGAGCGCAGTTGCGCGGCATGATGAGTTGGCTGCCTGGCAGGCAAGCGAAAAAACCGGTGGAGATGCCCAAGCCTGCGCCACAACAGGTGGTGAATGCTTAAGGGAGCAGAAATCGTTTTGCGGTGCTTGCGCGCCGAAGGGGTCGACCTCGCCTTTGGATACCCCGGCGGCGCCATCATGCCGCTGTATGACGCGCTGGAGGGAAGCGGCATCCGGCACGTTCTCACGCGGCATGAGCAGGGTGCGGTATTTGCGGCGGAAGGCTACGCCCGCGTGACGGGAAAAGTTGGCGTGGCGATTGCCACTAGTGGTCCCGGAGCGACCAACCTGGTCACCGGCATCGCCGACGCCAAGATGGATTCGGTTCCGCTGGTCTGCATTACCGGCCAGGTGCGCAGTGCCATGATTGGCAGTGATGCATTTCAGGAGACCGACGTTTTCGGCGTGACGCTGTCGCTCACAAAATGGAGCCGTCTGGTGCGCACCATCGATGAGATCCCGGAAGTGATCGCAGAAGGATTTTACTGGGCGCGCAGTGGCCGGCCGGGGCCGGTGGTCATCGATATTCCTACGGATCTGCTGAAGGCCAAGAAAGAATTCTCTGCTCCGGTAAAGTTCGCTCCGCACGCGCGGTCTGCTGACGCGAATGCGGAAGGCGCTTTCTGCGACACGATTGTTGCCCTGCTGCAACGAGCAACCCGGCCCGTGGCGCTAGTAGGCGCGGGGGCAAAACTTTCCGGCGCAATTCCTGAGCTGCGCCGTCTGCTCGATGACTTGAATATTCCTACGTTCGCCACGGTGCACGGCCTCGGAGCCGTTCCCCCACAATCGCCGTATTACCTGGGTATGGTGGGCATGCACGGAACTCGCGCGGCAAATATGGCGTTGCACGAGACCGATCTGCTGCTGGTTTTCGGCGCACGCCTGGACGATCGCGTGACCGGCGACCCCACGCGCTTCGCGCCGCATGCCCGAATCATTCACTTTGAAATTGATCCGGCACAACTGGATCGCGTGCGAGCTTGTGAATTGCCGGTGATCGGAAATCTTGCGGAGACGATTCCAGCGTTTCACGCCGAGTTACGCCACGCCGCCCTGCCCGATTGGAGTGGATGGCGCGCTGTAGCTTGTGGAGGCGAGCGTGCTGAGCTTGATCCACGAGGGCTGGCGCAACCCACAATGCGTTTTCTCGATGAACTATTCAGCCGGCTGCCGGAAGACAACGTCGTGATTGCCGACGTAGGCCAGCACCAGATGTGGGCGGCACAGCGTTACCGTTCTTCGTCACCGCGCGGCTTCGTCACTTCGGGCGGCCTGGGAGCGATGGGCTTCGCTCTGCCTGCCGCTGTGGGCGCGCAACTGGCAAAGCCGCGAACCTGCGTGCTCTGCGTCTCGGGCGACGGCGGCTTCCAGATGAACATTCAGGAACTCGCTACCGTACGCCGCCTTGGCCTGCCCATAAAAATGGTGATCGTCGATAACAAATATCTCGGCATGGTGCGGCAGTGGCAGCAGCTTTTTTATGAACGCAACTATGCCGAGACCGATCTGAGCGACAATCCGGATTTTGTCGAGATTGCCAAGGCTTACAGAATTCATGGATGGCGGCTGAACGAGGCTGCCATGGCGGAGTATCCGGTATCGGCGGAGACGGCAGATCTCATCGAAAACTTTCTGCGTTCGCCGGAGCCAGAGCTTCTGGTATTTGATTGCCATCCCGAGGCCAATGTTTATCCCATGGTTCCAGCGGGCGCGGCGCTTTCGGAGATGGTGTTTGAGGACGAATAGGACTTGAGTAATCGGCTGATTGGGCAATTTGAAAAAACTTTTTTTCGAGGAAAACAACCATGCAGATTTTTCACATCCGTTATCGCAACGCTCAAGGCGCGTTGATGCGAATTTTGAATGCAATTTCTCGCCGGGGGCTCGATCTTACATCGGTGCACGCGGCGGCGGCCGGACAAGATCACGCGGTGACCGTCCTGCTCGATGTGACGCATAAGCAGATTGGGCAGCTTTGCCGGGAATGGTACAGCATCGTGGACGTAGTCGACGTACGTTCCAGCGTAGCTTCGGTCGAGCACGGTCACCCGGCATGGACGCCGCTTCCGCCAAGCTCCGCCAGCATTTCCGAGCAGTCGGCGCGCGCAGCCTTGGCATAGAGTTTGAGTTTGTTCGTGTCAGAAGCGTGATGCCTCCTGGGTAAGCATCATGCGAGTTGGGGAACCTGCACTGCGGTGCGACTTTTTACGTCACTGACGGCGGGTTCCCCGTTTTTCCTGGTCTTCCCGAAAGCGGGCCGCCCGAATCTTTATCCACGAATCTTTCTCTCTGTTGTAATCTTTCGCCATGGACCTTAAGCATCGCAGCCACGGAATCACCGACGGGCGCGACCGTGCTCCGGCGCGCGCCATGTTCAAAGCCATCGGTTTCACCGACGCCGACCTACGTAAGCCGCTGATCGGTGTGGCCAATACGTGGATTGAAACCATGCCTTGCAACTTTCATCTGCGGCGGCTCTCCGCCAAGGTGAAGGAGGGCATTCGCGCCGCCGGTGGCACGCCCATGGAGTTCAACACCATCGCCATTTCTGACGGCGAGACCATGGGTACCGAAGGCATGCGCGCATCGCTGGTAAGCCGCGAACTCATCGCCGATTCCATTGAACTAGTCTGCCGCGGGCAACTGTTCGACGCAGTCGTGTGCGTGGTGGGTTGCGATAAAACAATTCCCGCAGCGGCCATGGCTCTGGCTCGCATGGATCTTCCTGGACTTGTTCTCTACGGCGGCACCATCGCAGCCGGAAGCTATCGCGGCAAAGACGTTACGATTCAGGATGTGTTTGAAGCCGTGGGCGCGAATGCCGCCGGAAAAATCACTGACAAGGAACTGCACGATCTCGAAGATGTGGCCTGTCCCGGGGCTGGCGCTTGCGGCGGCCAGTACACCGCGAACACCATGTCCACCGTGATGGAGATGATCGGTCTTTCTCCCATGGGCTTCAACAGCGTGCCCGCGATGGATGCGAAGAAAGATCAGGTGGCTTTCGATTGCGGCAAGGTTGTGCTCAATCTGCTGCAAAAAGGAATTCGCCCGCGCGATATTCTGACTCATGACGCTTTTGAAAATGCAATTGCTTCGGTCGCCGCAAGCGGAGGATCGACCAATGCTGTCCTGCACCTGCTGGCCATCGCGCGTGAGGCTGGCGTCGATTTGCAGATTGACGATTTCCAAACTATCAGCGAGCGCACGCCGCTGCTTGCCGACCTGAAGCCCTCCGGCCGTTTTGTTGCCGCTGACATGCACCGCGCGGGCGGCATCCGTTTGCTGGCGCACCGCCTGCTGCGCGGAAGCTATCTCCACCCAACCGCAAAAACGGTGACCGGACTCTCGCTCGGAGCCGAGAGCGAAAGCGCGATCGAGACCCCCGATCAGGAAGTGATCGCTCCGCTCGATAAGCCGCTGAAGAAAACCGGAGGCCTCGTCATCCTTAAAGGAAATCTCGCGCCCGAAGGCTGCGTGGCCAAGATCAGCGGTCACGAACGGCTGGAGCATCGCGGACCGGCGCGCGTCTTTGAATCGGAAGAAGACGCCATGACCGCGGTGACCAGCAAGAACATTCACTCCGGCGATGTCGTCGTCATTCGCAACGAAGGGCCCAAGGGTGGACCGGGCATGCGCGAAATGCTGAGCGTCACGGGCGCTATCGTGGGCGAAGGATTAGGATCCTCCGTCGCACTGTTGACCGATGGCCGCTTCAGCGGCGCAACCCACGGACTCATGGCCGGCCACGTCTCGCCGGAAGCCGCGCTAGGCGGGCCGATCGGCGCGGTGCGCGATGGGGACATGATCCGCTTCGACGTGAAAACTCGTACCCTGGAAGTTGAAGTCAGCGCCGAAGTTCTGCGCCAACGAATGCAGGAATGGAAGCCGCCTCAGCCCCGCTATTCCACCGGCGTCTTCGCCAAGTATGCGGCGCTGGTCTCATCCGCCTCGCAAGGCGCAATCACGCGACCGCCAAAATAAAAAAGGAGCGGCATGACCGCTCCTTCATTTCTGTGGTCGGCTCAAGGCTACTGTGTGCAGCCCGGGTCAAATGCCGTAAGCGCATTGGCACTCGCCGAGATCGCGCAGTTGTAGACGGCGCCCGTGGAGTCAAAGTAGTTGTACTGCTGTGCAGCTGATTGTCCCGTATTCCCCAGGAAGTTGAATCCCGAATCGAATTCCAGCGTGTCTACGTGCTGTCCGGCATTCTTGAGAAAACTCGAATAAGTCACTGCGCCAGACTGCATCGTGGTTGTAGTGTCCTGGTAGGTTTGATTCGCGTCGGTGGTTTGGTTGATATTTCCGTTGGAGAGCACAACCTCCGAGATGTCGACCGTCAGCGGAAAAGTGAAATCCTGAGACGTGAACACCTCCGGTGCTCCCTTCCGAGTCACCGTCGTATTGGAGTTCAGTGTCGTATTCTGCGAAACATTCTCTACATATTTTGTTGCGGTGATGTTGAAATACTGGCGATTGGAGAAGTTGGCGCTCTGCGCCACTTTCGTCGTCACCTTCCCCTTGGAAGTGTTCACGTAACCAGAAATCACAAAGCTTCGGTTCGAAGTCACGTTCACCGTTCCCCGAAGGTAGGTTGGCTGCACGTTGAGATTTTCCGTGACCACCGGAGACGGCCCGGTCAGCGTATTTTCCGTCACCGCCCCTGTCGTCTGAGTGCTGCCCGAATCCAGATACAGCAACAACGACCCAGTCGCCGAGAAATAACTATCAGCGTTGTAGACGCTGAGCGAAACCGTGTGCTGCTGGCCGTTGCTCAACAGGCCGGCGAAGGGTGTGAGGTTCACACGATAAGGCGTGAAATTAAGCGTCTGCACGCCTGGAATCGGGAACCACAAGAACGGATCGATGCCACCGGTGAAGATCCAGGGAAATACCGGCGCCACGCCGGCGGGCTGACCGTCGATGGTAATCTCGGTCTCGCGGAAACCGCTGTTGCCGCAACCGGTTTCCAACTCAGCCTCCACATCATTGGGCGAGCAGACGTACCAGAACTCATCGGTCGATTGACCCTGCGCGTAAACATCCAAATAGGCACTCTGTACATTTGTGGGAAAGGTGAATGTACCGGAGAGCGTGCTCGAGCCCGTGTTCAGCGCAACCGTTCCGCCCGAGGGACCGGCTGACAGCGCCAGCACCTGGTCCGCTGCTACCGGCGCGGTTTGTCCTTCCGCCAGCGGATAGAACTCCAGCGAAGCCGATGCATAAATTGTGGAAGTCAGTCCGCAGCACAAAGTATTGCCGATGTCGGCTTGTCCCGATTGCGCCGTATAGAAAATCGAACTGTAGTCGGTAAGGTCGCTTTCAATGTGCCACGACGGACCTAGGCTGGGCGATGGCTCAGAGGTCGTTCCAAAATAAATGTTCACCGGACCGAGCCAGAAATTGGCGGTGCGGTCGTATTGAATGCCGGCGTTCAGATTGATGTCTGACTCCAGTACAACCTTGGCCCATGGACCCGGACAGCCGGACGGTGGAGCATAGCTGAAATTTTCCACGTTGAAATCGAAGAAGCTTGCACCTGTGAAAAGTGGCACCACGCAAGGCGTGGTCGAAGGCCGCGTCACCAGCGGATCGGCGGTAACCGTGTTCCCCGAACCGATTACATAAGGGCCGGAAGCGAATACGCACGGAACTAGAATTACTGCGAGCAACAGCGGGAGAATAGTTCGGACCAAGCGGGTCGTAGGGGGCATGCGAAATCCTCCTGGGAGATGTGGCAAAAGCCGCGCCCATCGCCCATCCTGGAGCGGGAGACCGGCAGACGGAGCAACGCTGGCGCGAAAAGTATTGCTCGTTGGGCAGGAAAGTGTCAACTAAAGACAAAAGTCTCTAGTAAGCAAGGATTACCTGGAGCCCGCCTTCTCCCGGCTTTCGCCGGCCCGATAGGGAGCTTGAAGGGCCCATCCGTGCCAGTTCGTCGAGCTGCGAAATCACGCTATACTACGGATGCCTCGCTTCCCCCGAGCAGGAACAATTCAGCACTATATTTTAGGCATTGCAAACTATGGCCGCTCATAGCGAGCCCATCGCGCCGAAGAAACGTCTTGACTCATGGAAGGAAATTGCCGCCTTCTTTGACCGCGACGAGCGCACTGTCAAGCGTTGGGAAAAAGAGCGCGGATTGCCCGTGTACCGCGTACCGGGAAGCGCTCGCGGCGGTGTTTTCGCTTACTCGGACGAATTGGTGGAGTGGCTTCAGGCCCCGAATCACGCTCCCGAAGTCGACCAACTTGCCGCGGAGAATGCTGCTGCGCTGGAAGGTCGACGCCACCCACCCACCGCGGAATTGCCGGCCACAACATTTGCTCCCAACGACGCGGTTCGCTCGGCTGATCCTGCCTCTGGTCTCCGCTCGCCTGGCGTTTCAAAGCTGGCCGCGGCCAAGTCGCTTCTCTGGCTTTTGCCTCTCACACTGATCGCCGCCACTTTTCTCGTCTTCTCCTTCGGTCATCGCGAGCCCCGGTTCAAAAACGCACTCGCGGCACCCCACGTGGCCGACGCTGAGTCTCAGGACCTTTATCTCAAGGGCCGCTATTATTTTGAAAAGCGCACACCCGACGACCTGAACAAGGCAGTGGATCTCTTTACACAGGCGATCGTCCACGATCCAGCCTACCCGGCCCCTTATGTGGGCCTGGCCGACACCTACAACTTGCTGCGGGAGTACAGCGCGATGCGGCCAGAGGAGGCATATCCGCGTGCTCGCGCGGCCGCCAGCAAAGCTGTCGAACTTGATCCCAATTCCGCCGAGGCCCACAACTCTCTCGCATTCGCAACTTTTTGGGGATTCTTTGACGCGGCCACCGCCGACCGCGAGTTCAAGCGCGCCATCGAATTGGACCCAACCTTATCCCGCGCTCATCATTGGTATGCCACCTTCCTCATGGAGATTGGGCGCAATTCGGACGCGCTGGCTGAAATCGAACGTGCCCGCCAGCTCAATCCCTCTTCTACTCCCATCCTCGCCGACAAGGGAATCATTCTTGCCGTAGCCGGGAAGAAAGAAGAGGCAAGGACCCTGCTCACGCAACTCGCGGCTTCGCAGCCCGACTTTATCCATCCTCACCAATATCTGGCTGAGATCTATTTTCAGGAAGGAAATTTCCCCGGCTACTTCCAGGAGATGCGAAAGCTCGCGCATCTCCGGAATGACGCGAAGACGGAGAAGATCGTCGACGCAGAAGAGAAAGCCTACAACGCCGGTGGCCTGACAGCGCTACTTGAAGCGCGGCTGCGCATGGCTCAAGAATCCTTCGATCGTGGTCTCGGCTCCGCCTTCGATGTAGCCGAGGGGCACGCCGCTTTAGGCCAGACAGACGAGGCCATGAAATATCTCGAAATCGCTTACCAACGGCATGATCTCTCGCTGGTCACCCTACCGGTCAAAAAAGCGTTTCAACCTCTCAACCAGAATCAACAGTTCCGCGACTTGGTCGCTAAAATCGGACTCCCGTCGATCCCTTGACGTCTTTGGCGTAGAACCTTCGACTGTGTAAACTAACCTCGCGATGAGAACCCTCCCCCGAGCGACGCCTGCGCGCCCGTTAGTTCCAGCGGCGCTGGCCACGTTGGTCGCTCTTCTGTTTTGCGTGTGCGCGCCTGCAAGTCTCGCCTCGGCCTACAACGCCCATCCCAAGCTGGTCGTGGTGATCGTCATCGACCAGTTTCGCGGCGACTACCTCGAGCGCTATCACGATAAATTCGGCGAGGGCGGATTCCGCCTGCTCACCGACCACGGCGCAAATTTCACCGACTGCAACTACGACTATGCCAACACCCGCACCGCTCCCGGCCATGCCACGCTCTTTACCGGCGCGTATACCAACGGCCACGGCATCGCTGCGAATGAGTGGTGGGATCCAAAGAAGAAGCGCATCGTAACTTCGGTGGAGGATGACAATACCAAGCTCGTCGGCATCAGCACTGACGCCGACGCGAGCGGCACCAAGGCAGGCGCGTCTCCACATAACCTGCTCGCCGATACCCTCGGCGACGAACTCAAACTCGCCACCCAGGGCAAGGCGCGAGTATTTTCCATTTCTCTAAAAGACCGCGCCGCCGTGCTGCCCGGCGGTTTCTCCGCCGACGCCGCTTATTGGATCGATCCGAAAAGCGGCACATGGATTACCTCCACCTACTATCGTTCTGACTTGCCCAAGTGGGCGCAGGATTTCAACTCCAGCAATCGCGCCGCAAAATATTGGGACCGCGATTGGAAGAATGCTAACGGTGAGGTCCTGCGCTCGACCGCGCATCGCAAGGGTAAGGATGGCTCGGATGCCGGTTTCTATGAAGTGATCGGTTCCACCCCCTTCGCCAACGAGTACGAGCTGGAATTCGCCAAGGAGTTGGTCATCTACGAAAATCTCACTGATGGCCAGACTACAGACCTGCTCGCCATCAGCCTCTCGGCGAACGACATCCTTGGCCACCAGGCCGGACCGGATTCGCCCGAGATGGCAACCATGGCCGTGGCGCTCGACCGCGAACTCGCCGATTTTTTCAATTTCCTCGGCCATCAGATTGGCCTCGCGAACGTATGGATCGCACTCTCAGCCGACCACGGGGTTTCCGCTCTGCCCGACGCAGCAAAGAAATTGCGCATTCCTGCCGCGAACTTGGACGCACACAAACTCGAAGCGCAAATCAACGAAGCGCTGACCGCGAAGTTTTCCCCAAGGCACGCGGGTTCCTACATCAAGCTCGACTATCCTGTGGCCTGGCTGGATCAGGATGTCTTCGCCGCCGCTCACATAAAAGAGCGCGACGCTGAAACTACCGTCGGAGAAGCCCTGGAACAGGCCGGATTACGCGGCTACTTTACCAAGTCCCGGCTCGCGGCAGGCGAAGTTCCTGATACCGCGCTCGGCAGGAAATTCATGCACAGCTATTCTCCCGAAGGCAGTTGGTACGTGATGGGAGTTCCGGAGCCCTACACCGTCGGCCCGGCAAAAGGCACCGACCACGCGTCTCCCTACACTTACGACACGCACGTGCCGTTGGCTTTTTATGGACTGCCGTTTCGCACGGGAACTTATCGCACGCAAGTCGAACCGATTGACCTTGCGGCCACGTTGGCATCGCTGCTTGGCATCAACGCTCCCACTCACTCTGTGGGACGCGTGTTGACCGAGGCGCTGACTCCTCAGCATCACGCAGAAGAGGCCGGCGGGATGGCGGAAAGGCCGCCACAGTGACCACTTCTTCTTCCACCGAAAACGGCGGCAAGTCCGCTCTCGATCTCAGCGTGAGCTTCGCTGGCATCGAGCTTAAGAATCCCATCATCGCGGCCAGCGGAACTTTTGGTTACGGCGTCGAGTTTGAAGACGTCGTCCATCTGGATAAGCTTGGAGGCTTCGTCGTCAAAGGACTTTCGCGCGAACCGATGATCGGCAATCCGCCGCCTCGCCTGTGGGAAACCGCGGCCGGCATGCTCAATGCCATCGGCCTGCAGAACATCGGCGCCCCGGCGTTTCTCGAAGAGAAGATGCCCCGGCTTCGCCAGATCAAGAACATCGTGGTTTTTGCCAACGTCTTCGGCTACACGCGCGAGGACTACGAAAGAACCATCGAAATTCTCAACGACGGTGAAGGCATCGCCGCCTACGAACTGAACGTCTCATGCCCCAACACCGCCCACGGCGGACTGCAGTTCGGAAGCGATCCACGCTCTCTCGACGAAGTGGTGACCACTGCGAAGCGCGTCGCCCAACGCCCTCTGATCGTCAAACTTTCTCCCAACGTCACCAGCATCGCGCAAATGGCGCATATCGCACAGGAAGCCGGCGCCGACGCCATCTCGCTGATCAATACGTTCGTCGCCATGGCCATCGATCCCGAGACGCGCAAGCCGCGCATCGCCAACGTCACCGCTGGACTCTCCGGTCCCGCCATCAAACCGATTGCCCTGCGCATGGTCTACGACGCCGCGCACGCGGTAAATATTCCCGTGATCGGGATGGGCGGCATTTCAACCGCGGCCGATGTTGCCGAGTTCATGCTGGCCGGCGCGACCGCCGTGCAGATTGGCACCGCCAGCTATTGGGATCCCTGCGCCACCGAGAAGATCGTGGACGACCTGCAGCGCTGGTGCGCGGACCATGAAATCAAGCGCATCGCCGATCTCATCGGCGGCCTGATTGTCGAATAGTTGACGATTGAATGAACCTGACAGCGGACCAGGTCAGTTACCGTCCGCGCGTATACCAGATCGATCCGGGAGACTTGTAGTTGCGTCCTTCGCCCCACACTACGTGCGTAGTGCCCAGGTTATCGATGGCAATCGAGAAGTAATCGCCAAATGGAAAGCGGAAGCCCTCGGGCAGAATGTAATCATAGCCGCGCGCCGGGCCGGAGAGTTGCGCTTCCCCTGACCACGTCGCTCCACCGTTACTCGAACTGCGTTGGAAGACGTTCCAGACGGGATGGTTGGGCAACGCATGGTTTCGCGTGTCCATCCACGCGATGCGCACGTCTCCGCCAACACCCGCTGTGATCGCAGGAAAACAATGCTCCGCCAGAGCGCCCGCCGAGGAAACGTCCACTTTGCCGGACCAGCTTGCCCCGCCGCTGGTGGAAGACGAGAAATACATTCGCTCAGGACCGCCGTTCGAAGTACCTGCGTTCCACAGTGCGTACAGAGTTCCCGCCGCATCGGACGCCAGCGCGACTTGTGCTCCCAGGTAGCCCGTCTCACAACTGGCAGCCGAGCAATCCGGCGGCGCGCCCGAAGCGTCCAGCAGCACTGTGTTCCAGTTGCGTCCTCCGTCTGTCGATTGGCTCACGTACAGGCTGACCGGGCGGTTGCTGGATTCCCTCCCGTATGACGTCCATGAGAAATACACGGCTCCGGACGGATCGATGGTCGCGCCACCCGCCAGCGACGAGCCTGCTCCGGCATCGGGATTTACGAGGGTCGAGGCGAACGTCTGGGCGTAGTCATGCGACGCCGCCACCTGAAGGTTCTCCTCGTGATTAAATCCCACATATACATCGGCGCCGTGCACTGCCAGCACCGGCTTGTCGGCATCCTCGGACGAATGCTCCGCCCTGGTCAAATACCAGGAGCGTCCGAAGTCCTGCGACCTTGCTACCATCACGTCGCGTTTATTGTTCTGTAGCCAGGAGGCGTACACCGTCTGCCGGTCCACCGGATCGACCACAATTTGCGGGTCAAATTGACCGCTCGAAAAAGGTACTATCGGATGCGGTGCTTCCCACGATGCTCCATTATCATTGCTTACCAGCAGAACCATCGTCGGAATGGCGCAGACCCGGCAGTCCCTTACGGCACCATATTGAGGAAACAAAATGTAGATATGTCCGTGACCGTCGGCGGCCAGAGCGGGCTCCCACTGGTCACCGGCCGTGTAGCCGACGCGGCGCTGCAGGCTGAAATTCGGAGCGGCCAGAGCGGCCTGTGCAGTGGCCATCGCCAAAAGTAGCCAGATGGCAAACTGTTGCATACTCCTGGCTCGGCTGGACCTTAAAACCACACACTTCTCCTGGAAAGCTACCGCGACAACCTTGCCGAACTCTATCCCGAACCTTCCCATAGCGTCAATTACCCAAAAAGGCCAGAAGAGGCCCGCCGCGTGACTTTTCCTGCCACCCATCATCTAATATCTATCTAACAATTAGCTTGTTACGATCGTGTAAAAATTCGGGAAATTAATTCCCAGCGCAGGAGCGATCCTAAGATGCAGAAAGCTACGTTCGCAGCGGGATGTTTTTGGGGAGTCGAAGCCACCTTCCGGCAATTGCCGGGCGTGATCGCCACCCGGGTCGGCTATACGGGCGGAAACACCGACAGTCCCACCTATAAGGAAGTGTGCACCGACCGCACCGGCCACGCCGAGGCTGTAGAAGTCGAGTTCGACCCGGCCAAGATCCACTACGAAGATCTGCTGAAAGTTTTCTGGGAGAACCACGACCCCACCCAGCTAAACCGCCAGGGCCCCGACTGGGGCACGCAATACCGCTCGGCCATTTTCTTCCATTCGCCCGAGCAGCAGGCCGCCGCGCAAGCCTCGAAAGAATCGCTCGAGAAGGCCCACCGCTACTCCAAACCAATCGTCACGCAGATCGTTCCCGCGGTAACTTTCTTCCCTGCCGAGGACTATCACCAGCAGTATCTGGAAAAGCGCGGCATGGCGAGCTGCCACATCAAGACCTAGCCTCGTTGGCGAAAGATCAGGAGGAAGCGCCAAAGGATGTCGCTTGTGAGTTGCCTTACGCCGCGGTCAACAACATCGGCGCGCCCTTCGTAATCACTAGCGTGTGCTCGTAGTGGGCTGACGGCCTGTGATCCGCCGTGATCATGGTCCATTGATCTGGCGCGACAAATGCCTCGCCCGATCCCGCCGCAATAATCGGCTCGACGGTAATCACCAGGCCTTCGGTCAAAACTTGATTCGCTTCCGGATCGGCGAAGTTTGGCACTCGTGGCGCTTCATGAATCGTGCGTCCAATGCCGTGCCCGCCGAGGTCGCGAATCACGGAAAATCCGCTGCGCCTCACTTCTCGCTCCACGGCCCGTCCAATGTCGGAAACCCGAAAGCCGGCTCGCGCCACCAGCATGGCCTTTCCAAACGCTCGCTCCGCGCACTCCATCAGGCGTCGCCGCTCTTCCGTCACTTCCCCCACGGGAACCGTTACTGCAGCGTCCGCCATGAATCCGTCTTTCTCGATGGTCACATCCAGCTTGACCAAATCGCCGTTCCGCAACGCGCGCTTGCCGGGAATGCCATGCACCGCTTCCTCGTTGACACTGATACAGTTCACGCCAGGGAACTTGTAAACCAGCGCCGGAGCGGAGCGCGCTCCGTGTTGCATCATCACGTCACCGCCAACTTCGTCGAGCTCGCCCGTAGTGATTCCCACCCGCACCGCGTTCGTCATGGCTTTCAGCATCAGGCACACGATGGCACCAGCGGCGCGCATCCCCGCCAACTCTTCCGGCCCATTGATGGACATGGATTTACCTCAGGGACATGATACCGAAAGTGGCTAGTGATTAGTGATCAGTGGCAGTAAACGCTGCGTCGGATGGCTTACTGACCGCTGGTAAATCAAACTGCCACGGGTTCCCGGGGGCCGAAGAAAAAAAGCAGAACAAAGCCCCCAATGTAGAACGGCAGGCTCTGTTGAAAACTGCAGCCCATGAAACGCAGAATCAAGCCGAACAATCCCAGCGCTTCACATAATGCGTAGGTCGCAATATAGCCGCTCCGCCAATGGTTCAGAGTAAGCGAATCGTCAGGGTGGGAAGCCAGGCTTTGCGCGGAGCGCCATACCAGAGTGCGCCTTACTACAAAGATGACCCCTACAATGGCCACGCCCGCGGTGGTGAAAACATAGCTCAGCGAAGGATCCACGCCTCGAGCCCGCGCTCCCAGAACTTCACCCACGGCAGCATATAAAAGAATGCTGCCCAGCATGGACCACTGCACCGCACGCAGTGTTCTGATCGTCCCCCTCATTACATGTATTCTCGCGCAGTTCTCCGCGAGCAAGTGAAAAATCTTTCGTCCAGAATCCCCGCTGGCAATAACGTCATCTCGAACTAAGGAACTCAATCCGTCTGTATCGAACAGACCTTCGTCGAAAAAGCGGGACAAGATTCTCGAACACAATGCTTTGAACCTCAACCGGCCACTCAAAGACCATTCTTTGGGGGACGAAGACTTGATCGAGGAACGGTCCAAAACCCTCTTTGAATGTAGCTGTCAAAATCTGGCAGCGACCCTAGTCTCCCGGCCACGGTTTGTGAGGGTATCAGGCCAAGAGCTGCTGTTTGACGCCCGGCGCGTGACGACGATAGGCTTCAGCGAAGGTCGAGCAACCCACAAAAGTTGGAGTGTCACTATGAATGATTTCACGACAAGAGAGCCGGCCAACGATCCCCAGGATTTGGAGCGATTGTTGGTAGCGAGAGAGAACGCGGGGGATGTTGCTGGGATGACGGCGTTGTTCGAGCCAGACGCGGTAGTCGACATTGGCGGTGGAACGTTCCTGCGTGGCAAGGAGGCCATTCACGAGTTTTTTACTAAACTCCAGGCTACGGGGTTTGGACCGGAAAAACGAAAGTTCGAGTTCGGACAACAGCGACCAGCGCTCATTTGCGGTGATCTGGCCCTCACCTCGACGCGCAGCCGTAATGGTACCGTGACCTCGGAAGTTGCGCGGCGCCAGAAGGATGGAACGTGGCTATGGGTGATTGACAGATATTCCGTCTCTTGGTGATTGGCAGGTATGCCGTCACCTAAGCGCTCTCTTGCGCGGGCGCTTACGACTCAGCCTACGACGCAGACTAGTGATGCTGTCCATGCTCGTGCACTCCCGGCCGCATTCGCAGAAAAATCTGAAATGACGCGGGATAGTTCCCGTAAGCCGCATCCAGCACGGCTGGCTTCGAGTAAACCGTTACATCCGCGCCCAGCCCCAGTTGCCACACGTGATTCTGTACCAGATCGCGCACTCCACCGAACGTGTACGCCCCGATGCGGTAGACCGGATGCACAGCCGCATGGGGGAACAGTTCGTCTTTATCGACCAACTCCATCCGTGTAAAGGCATAATCGCGCCGCAAGAAGTTCAGCGTGGATTCCAACAGGTAGCTATTAAGCCTATCGCTACCGATCTTGTGCACGCGTCCCCACACCGCCGTCGTCGCCCAATTCCCCACCGCCATCGGCCGGTTGTACTCCACAGACGCCGTCTCCCGCCATTGGTTCCAGGGTTCCAGGGCTTCGGGGTGGTCGAGATGTCCAACACTGTATTGCGCGGTCCAGTTTCGGTCGGGAGCAACACTGCCGCGTACTGACCACGAATCCAGCGCAGCTGGCTGTATGCTCCAGCGTTCTTCATTCGGTTCGTGTCCGTTGAAGGCCGAGCCTTCCAGCTTGAACCGGTCGATGACAAGTCCCGTGGTGACCACGCCGAAGCTGGTATGTGTGGAATCCTGCAAATGATGGCTCAATGGCGCCAGCGGCAACTCCGCAGCCGACGTCCGGTGTATGTAGGTCACCGGCCCCAGCGCCGGCTCCGCCGAAGGTCCTCCATACAATTCCCACGAGATTTTTTT
>DATFZA010000776.1:0-4829 GCA_035314765.1 Bryobacteraceae bacterium | reverse complement strand
GAATCCGCCGGATATGCGCCTTTGATCTTCTCGTCCGCGGAGGAATTCCTACAGTCGGGAACGCTCGTGGGGGCGATGTGTCTGATCACCGACGTCCGGATGCCAGGCATTAACGGAATCGAATTGCAGCGCCGTATCCGGATCGAGCGTCCCAAGCTGCCGGTTATCTTCATATCTGCCCACAACGATGATGAAACGCGGCAGCGCGCCCTCGACGAGGGCGCCGCTAGCTTTCTTTATAAGCCGTTCGATGCCGGAGAGTTGCTGGAAGCCATCCGCGTGGCTCTAACCAACTCTCTGCACGAGAAATAGTAGTTCCGCAGCAATTTGAGTAGGAGGAAGACAATGGCGATTTCGAATCTAATTGGCGCCAGCCCAAAGTTCCGGGCGGTGCTCGACGCGATAAACATGGTTGCTCCAGCCGATTGCAGCGTCTTGGTGCAAGGCGAGACGGGAACCGGCAAGGAGGTCATTGCACAGACCATTCATGACGCCAGCCTCCGCCAGCAACACCGTTTCGTGGCTGTCAATTGCGCGGCGATTCCGGGAGCGCTGCTGGAGAGCGAACTCTTCGGGCATGAGCGAGGCGCTTTTACCGGCGCCGTCACGCAGACGGTAGGACGCTTTCAAGCCGCCGACCGAGGCACGCTATTTCTTGATGAAATCGGTGATCTTCCTCTCGAACTCCAGCCCAAACTTCTCCGCGTACTCCAGGAACAGCAGATCGAGCGGCTGGGAGGCGCCCGTGCAATTCCAATCGACGTGCGGGTCATCGCTGCCACCAATCGGGATCTGTGGCAGATGGTGCAAGAGAAGACATTTCGCGCGGACCTTTACTATCGATTGAATGTCTTCCCGATCATGGTCCCGCCCTTGCGGGAGCGTAAAGCGGATATTCCACTGCTGGTGGAACACTTCGTCGAAAAATTCGCCCGGCGCCAGAGCAAGTCGATCGATCACATCCCGGATGAAGTGATGGACTTCTTAAGAGACCACGAATGGCCGGGCAATATCCGGGAACTACAGAATTTCATCGAGCGCGCTGTCATCGTAACGACGGGCCGCGTGTTGCGCCCTTTGTTCGGAGGGTTCTCCATGCAAGTTCCTAGCGCTGCTCCGGTTCGTACCATGGCTGACGCGGAGAGGGCGCACATCACCGCGACCCTTCGAGAGACGAATTGGGTTGTCGGCGGCCAGAACGGCGCCGCCTCCCGGCTAGGATTGCCCAGGACGAGCCTCATCTCCAGGATGCGCCGGCTCGGTATCTCGCGCCAAGCGTTCGGAGCGCCCGTAGCCGGCGGCATCTCGAACGGACGCTTTCACGTTGAATATTCCTCCTCGCGCTTCAAAGACCACACAGCCGCAGCCGAACCCTCTGCTCTGGCCCGCGCGGCCGGTTTCTGATGAGTGGATGCGGCCTTCCACTGAAAGTAGTAAGTGGGTTGCTTCTCTTCGCCGTGACTTTCGCGATGAAAAAAATGGTAGCTGCTCACCAAGCCAAGCTTGGAGAGCATTTTCACCAAGGCGCTATGGTTGAGGCCAGCACGATGGTCGCCGTCCCAGGTGGCGTTGGAGTTGAGATCACCGGCCAGAACCGTACGGTATTGAGTGAACAGCTTGCGATACAACTCGACCGCCCGCACGACGCCCTCGACGTAGGGGCTGTCTTGACCACCCTTGGACCAAACCGCGATGAGCAAGAAGTGGTTTGGGCCGGTCACTTCCACAGGAATCGCGTAACGTGGAACCCCAGGCACGGCGGGAAGAGCCCGAATTCGATACCGTCCGTTGGCCGCAACAGCGACACCTTGGCGCGGGTTATCTCCAAACCACAAACATTGGTCCGTCGCGGTGGCCGGGCGCGCGCATTCCTGAATTACGGCGATATCCGGCGCGAGCGCATTCAAGAGCGGCGCTTTCTTCAGGTAGGCGCCGCGACAGCAGTTCCAGGTTACCAGGCGCATAATTCATCCACACTTCAACCCAAGACCGCACGTGCGGCTCTCGCTATTCCCGCGAAGGAGACTTCTTCGGCTTGACTATTTTCCATCCAAGCCTGGCAGCCGCATTTTCCAAATACTTCTCTTCGGCTTTGGCTATTAAGGTCGGATCGGCGCGTTCTCGTCGGCTCGGCTTCCAGGCCAACTCTGCTTCTGCAATCCTGATTCGGACGTCGTCGCCGGCTCGGACCCGACGGCTCTGCCACCGGATGTGTTCTCCGGTCGATTCGACGTAGCCGCCAACTTCGAGCCGCGTCTCCCCCTTTCCGCGCTCGCAGTCCCGAGAACTAACAATGGCCGTCAAAACGCCATGGTCGCCCACTCCAGCAGTGCACAGTTTCTTGCCATTCAGGAGAACCTCAAATGTTTTCATTGGTATGCTTTGCGCAAAAGACAATTTTGAAACGCTTCGGCCCTCCGACCTCCGATTTGAACCCATCGCTGCGCATCCTGTAACGGCCTCTGGCTCTATCCTCAATCGCACTTCACCCAAGCCCGCGCCCGCGCGCTCTCCTGAACTTTCTCAAGCAGCCGCATCCCCCGCAAACCGTCGGCAAAGGTCGGATAATCTTCCGGTGCGCTCGGGTCCGCCACGCGCGCGTAGAAGCGCTGGAATACTTGTTTGTGGGTGTCGTCATATCCCTCGCTATGCCCCCCGGGGAGACTCGCAAAAGCCGCGGCGCGGGCATCAAGTAACGAGGGATCTTTGACGATCACTTCGTTAGGTTGATTGCGGTGGCCGATCCAGAGTTCGTCGGGGCGCTCCTGATTCCAGCAAACGCCGGCCTTCGTGCCGAAAATCTCGATGGTGAAGTTATTCTTCCGGCCGGCGGACATTTGGCTGACGGTGAAAGCGCCGCGGGCGCGTGCGCCCAGACGCAACAGAACGGCCCCAAAGTCTTCGGTGTCGATGGGGACCGTCTCGTAATCTTCGGGCGACAACGTTTTGCCGGCAAAGGTTTCTATGGAGCCTTTCGGCCGCTTACGAGTGTGGTGGAAAGTCTCCAACTCGGCGCAGAGTTCGGTGATCTCGAGACCGGTCAAGTGCTGGATCATGTCCATCCAGTGGGAGCCGATATCGCCCATGGCACGGAGCGTGCCGTTTTCTTTGGAGACGATACGCCAGTTCCAGTCGGTGTCGTAGAGCAGCCAATCCTGCGAATAAGTGCCTTGGACAATCAGGACCTCGCCCAAATCGCCGTTGGCGATCATGCAGCGAATCTGCTGGACCACCGGATAGTAACGCAGGTTATGCTCGATACAGTGTGCGACACCTTTTTCTCGCGCCAGGGAGAGCAATTCGGCGGCTTCGGGCACATTCAGAGTGAAGGGTTTTTCGCACAAGACATGCTTACCGGCCTGGAGCGCGGCTTTGCACATGGGGTAGTGCAGGGCATTGGGAGTGAGGATATGGACCGCCTCGATGGTTTTGTCGGACAGCAACGAATGGTAGTCGCCGGTGGCGCGGGCGACGCCGATGCTGTCTCCGAAGGCGCGGGCCTTCTCCTCGCTGGAAGCGGCTACCGCGGCGATTTCCACATTTCCGAGCCGGCGGACGTTTTCCGCATGGACTCTACCCATGAACCCTGTCCCGACGATGGCGGCGGCGATCTTACGCGTCATTTTTTTTCCTCCCGGGGTTTTACCCACCCGGGCTTGCCTTCCTGTTAAAATCAAATTCGGGCCGAAATGATTGTACGCATCCAACTTCAAGCAGGACCAAGAATCAAACGCACGCGGCGTAAGAATCGCCACGTCGCATTGGCGCTGGGAGCGCTGATCACTCCGACCGCGCTGGTGGCCGGCCTGTTAGGCTTTTGGCGTCTCGCGGCGGATCTCAATTGGGCCGGCCAGTTCGCTATCTCCGCGGGGCTATTCTCGCATTGGCAGGTCTGGCTTGGCTGCGCCACTGTTCTCGAATCCATCGCCGTTCTGCTAAATCGCTACGGAAGGCCGGCTCAGGAAGCTACCAGGGAAAAAGCCCTGGCTACTCAATAGCGCTGTCCAATTCCGCAGCGCTGTCCAAACCAGGCTATGCCGCCGGAAAGCCCGGCATCTCCCGAATCTCCCGGATATGCTCGCAATGCGAATTCGCGTGCCGGGCGTTGCCGTTCAGCCATTGATAGGCATCCAGTTGCCCGTACACCGGGTGCGGCGTGAAATGACTACGCAGGTCGTCCTGGGTGGTGCGGGCATATTCGAGCGTCCGCTCGCGCGCGGCCAAAAATGCGTCCAGCGCTTCCCGCACCGTTTGGAAGCGCCCCGCCGGCTGTAACATGTCGGGAGCTTTGTTGGCGCCCCGCGGAGCGTGTGTGTCCTTCATCTTGGCTTCCCGCTCGGACCGCTGTTGCGCTGTTTCCGGCTGCGCCGGGGTTAGCAAACTGCGTTTCACCAGCCCAACCAGAGCGTCGTCGGAGACCGCAAGGTGCTCCAGATACCCCAAGATGCTCCAGCGCTCCGGAGAGGGCGCCCAGCGCGCCTGATTCTCCGTTATTCCGGCCACCGCGTCAATCACGGTTTGGCGGGTTTTGGTCAAATGGTCGATCGCTACCTGGCGTTCTTGTTCTGTCAACATAACAGTCGCCATTGTACGACGCGCCAGAGCCAGATTGGGCTTACCTTAATTTGACCCTGGTCCCGGTTCGAGCAGAGTCCCGTGCCGCCTCAAGAATCGAGGTCACAATCAGGTTGTTCTCAAGCGACGATAAGCCCGTGGATTTTCTCTTGCCTCGCACTACCGCGGCAAAGTAGGAGAGCTGGTCGTGTTCGTCCGGCGGCAAGGCGTCGGGGGTCCGGGTTTCCTCTGGCGAGCCGGGCAGGCGAACACGG
>DATFZA010000775.1:0-4998 GCA_035314765.1 Bryobacteraceae bacterium | reverse complement strand
ACATGATGGAATACCCGATCGCGCGCATGTGGACCGACACGCGCGTGCATCGCATTTACGCGGGTACCAACGAGATCATGAAGGAACTGATCGCGCGTTCGCTTTAGTAGAAATGCCATCCGCACTCGACGGGCTGACCGTCCTGGATTTTTCTCACGCCCTCGCCGGCCCGTACTGCACCATGTTACTGGCGCAATATGGCGCGCGTGTCTACAAGATTGAATCGGCAACCGGAGATACCGGCCGCACCTGGGCCCCGCCATTCACTGGCGGACAAGCATCCTATTTTATCGGCGTGAACGCCGGCAAGAAAGGGGTGCTCATCGACCTGAAACGGCCGGAGGGCCTGGACCTGGCGCTGCGGCTGGTCGAGAAAGCGGATGTGCTGATTGAGAACATGCGGCCGGGCACGATGGATCGTCTGGGTCTCGATTATCGCAAGGTGCAGGCGCGCAATCCACGACTGATTTACTGTGCCATTTCCGGCTACGGCCAGAATGGTCCACGGCGGGACGAGCCGGCGATGGATTTGATTTTGCAGGCTTCCTGCGGGTTGATCAGCGTAACCGGGTCACCCGGTGGCGAACCGGCGCGCTGCGGCCACTCCGTTGCCGACATCACCGCTGGGATGTTTGCGCTGATTGGGATCCTGATGGCCCTCAACGCCCGGCATACGACAAATCTAGGCCAATTTGTGGACGTGTCGATGTTCGACTCGATGATTTCGGCCATGGCGTCCAACTTCGCTTACTACGTTGGCTCGGGAATTGTCGCGGAGCCCATGGGGACGGCGTTTGCGACCATCGTTCCTTACCGGACGTTCCCCACCGCCGATCGCCATATCGCGATCGCCGTGGGCAGTGAAAAACTGTGGCCGCCATTTTGCAAAGCGCTGGAGCGACCCGACCTGGCATCCATGCCTGCGTATTCGACGAACGCCCTGCGCGTGAAGAACCGTGCCGTGTTGGAGCCACTGCTGACGGAGATTTTTGCGCGGCACACTGCCGAGGAATGGTCCGGCCGCCTGGGCGCCCGTGGCGTACCCAATTCGCCAGTGCGTACGATCGATGAAGTCTTTGCCGATCCGCAATCGGCGGTGCGGCACATGTTCGAGCCGGTGATCGATTCGGCCGGGGCGGAATTCAAGGTCACCGGCTGTCCCGTGAAATTAGCCGCCACGCCAGGGGCGGTGCGCGGCCCGGCGCCGCATTTGGGTGAGCACACTAAACAGGCGTTGAGGGACCTATTGGAATTGAATGGGAGTGACGTGGAGCGTTTGGCGGCGAGTGGAGTGATTGTGCAGGCGGCAGGATAAAGCACCGCGTAGCGTTCGTCAATAGTGCGGATCGGCCAACGCTAGCGCCTGTCCGCTCAACATGACGCTTCGCGGCCTCCAGTTATTCTGCACCTTGCAAAACGTTGCCGTATAGAAATACAAGTCGCGCCCTTGCGAGTGGGTAAACGCAACGAGTGCTTTATCGCCAAGCTCGTTGTACCTGGGTTTCTCGTAGCTTCGCGAAGCCTCGGAACTGATCGTTTGCGCTACGCGGGCTGCAAGTTCCTCGAGATTTGGACCTTCCAAACGTCTGGGCTCGGAACGAATATATTCCAGGGCGCGTGATATCTCACGCGCCTTCGGCCGGTTTCGTCGTTGCGCCTCTTCCAGCAACTCGCGGCTTCTCGTGGACGCGATTAACTTCAAGGTCTGAATTGCCCCAGCGTCAACCCATCCGTCTTCGTAGGTTCCGATGGCGCTGTTTCGGAGAAATGACCACTCTACCTCGGTACTGGCATCCAGGAGCGAACAAGCAACCCCATATGCCCATCGAGTTGAGTCGAAGCTACGTTTCGCCTTGGGCGGGTGTTGAATCATGAATTCGAGATCGTCGGATTCGCCAACGAGGGTGAGGAGGTCCGCCGCCAGTATCCCGGCCGTTGGATCTTGGACGAGTCCACGCAGGGCGGGGCGGAGCCGAGCCTCGTAATAGAAGACGGACCGGTAGAAGATGAACCAGTGGTTCCTAGGGTGGGTGAGCACCAAACGGAGGGAATCCTGTCGAGCAGCACCTCCGAGTTCGATAACTCGAAGCACATCAGGGCTGCGCGTTTCGGCAATGTCCTGGGCGCTCGCTGCTACGTCCAATGCGAAGAGCACATTCAGGGTGAATAGTGCGAACCTAGCCGAAGGCATCAATTCAGTCTAACGAGGATTTCGTTATGATGATGGTGTGCTGCAGTTGTCCATCGAACTGGACCGGGAGGAAGACGGGCGCTGGATCGCCGAGGTTCTTGAACTTCCTGGCGTTATGGTGTACGGCTCCACGCGCGATGAGACCATCGGCGCGGTTGAGCGCTTGGCCCTTGAGGTGGTTGCGGATCGCGTTGCGCACGGTGAATTGCCTGACTCAAGCTTCAACTTGGCATTTGTAGTCAAGGATGAGCAACTGGCAGGCATCTAAGGCGAAACGCGTGCGAGCCGCATTGGAGCGAATCGGCTGGCGCGTGAAATTCGCTTTTCACGACTCCGCTGAAATCGGACCAAAGATGTTGGCGAGGATAGCGAAAGATACCGGCCCTCGCCTGCCGATTTGTAGTCCGGCCGGATGGCTACTGATTGCTATTAAACGTATTGCAGGCCTTAATAGTCCCTTCCTGCATCCCAGTCTCAAACCAGTGCGTGCGCTGCGCGGAAGACCCATGCGTAAACGTTTCCGGGCTCACCTGCCGGCCCGCCATGCGCTGCAATCGATCGTCTCCGACGGCTGCCGCCGCTTGCAAGCCTGCCTTCACGTCGCTCGAATTGACGATCTTGCGCTGTTCGGTGGTTTTCGCCCAAATTCCGGCGAAGCAATCGGCTTGGAGTTCCAGCCGCACCGAGAGAGGGTTGACCTGCGAGCGGTTCCGTTCCTGCGCCTGGCGCACTTGCGCTTCGATGCCGAGAATCTTCTGCACGTGGTGACCGAGTTCATGGGCGATCACGTAGGCTTGCGCAAATTCGCCCGGCGCTCCGAAACGCTGGGACAATTCGTTGAAGAATCCGAGATCGAGATAGACTTTCTCGTCGCCGGGACAATAGAAAGGCCCGGAAGCCTCATCGGCCGTCCCACAAGCGGACGGATAGGAGTCGCGGAACAAGACCAGTTTGGCGTGACGGTAGCGGAAGTTGGTTTGCTGCGGCAAAAGTGTTTCCCAGGTATGCTGCACGTCGTCGAGAACAAACGATACAAACTGCACTTCGCGCTGCTCGCCGGGAGCATTCACCGCCGGCGCGGAGCGGCCGGTAGGCGCGGTTATCGGAGCGCCGCCTCCTCCTCCGCCCGAGAATAACGAAAAGAGGTTGGTTTTGAAAACCAGGCTCAGGACGATCAGCACGATGGTCCCGCCGATCCCGAGGTGGATACCGCCGAACCCCATGGGAGAAAATCCGCCGCCGCCTCCTCCCCCACCACCACCGCTGTCCCCTCTACGATCTTCAATGTCCTGGCTCTCGCCGCCTGGTGTCCACTCCATGCTGTCCTCGCGACCAGCATAGCAGCAAAGTGGGACCGCTCCCTTACGGTCGCGGCTCGGTAGCGGGCTATATTTAGCGCCGTGCCTGCGGTGCGGAATCGGGCTATTTAGCGGACTGCCCGCGGGTCGGAATCGGGCCTGACATACTATTAACGTGAAGCTCGCAAACAAGCTGATATCGCTGGTTCTGCTCGCGCCGGCGCTCTACGCGCAAACTCCCACGGTGGCTGAGGCGAAGGCGTTCATGGATCGCGCCGAAGAGACGCTGCTGACTTTGAATGTGGACAGCGCACGGGCGGATTGGGTGAAGTCCACGTTCATTACCTACGACACGGAGATTCTGGCTGCCCAGGCCGACGAGAAGGCGACTTCGGCGGCGGTCAAACTGGTGAAGGATGCGCAACGCTACCACAGTTTGAAGCTTCCCCCGGAGCTGGCACGGAAGTTTGAGCTGTTGCGCAATTCGCTGACGCTGGCCAGCCCAGCCGATCCCAAGGAATCGTCGGAGCTGGCGCAAATCGCCTCTTCCATGGAAGGCGCCTATGGGCGCGGCAAGTATTGTCCGGCTTCCGGCAAGTGTCTCGACCTGGAACAGCTCACCGAGATTCTGCGCACCAGCCGCGATCCTAAGCAACTCGAAGAGGCTTGGGTGGGTTGGCAATCCATCGGCAAGCCCATCAAGCAGCCCTTTGCGCGCTATGTCGACCTAGGGAACAAGGGCGCACGAGAATTGGGTTTTACCGACACGGGCGCGATGTGGCGCGCCAAGTACGATATGACGCCGGACCAGTTTGGCCGCGAGATGGATCGCCTGTGGGATCAAGTGAAGCCGCTGTACCTGGCGCTGCACGCCTACGTTCGGGCGAAGCTGCACGACAAGTATGGCGATCTGGCACCGGCCAACGGCCCGATTCCTTCCGACCTGCTGGGGAACATGTGGGCTCAGGAATGGGAGAACATTTATCCGCTGGTCGCGCCCAAGAACGCCGATCCGGGTTATGACCTCACCGCCATCCTGAAGGCTCGGAACACTACGCAGGCGGACCTGGTGCGCTACGGTGAGCGCTTCTTCACCTCTCTCGGTTTTGCTCCGCTGCCGGAGACATTCTGGGAGCGGTCGCTTATTTCGAAACCGCGCGACCGCGACGTGGTGTGTCATGCCAGCGCCTGGGATATTGACCAGGTGAGCGATGTGCGGTTGAAGGCTTGTCTCGAGATCAATGCCGAGGATTTCTCCACGGTGCACCACGAACTGGGCCACAATTTCTACCAGCGCGCTTACAGCGGCCAACCTTTCTTGTTCCGCGACAGCGCCAACGACGGCTTTCATGAGGCGATTGGCGATACTATCGCGTTGTCGGTGACCCCTGAGTACCTGAAGAAAATCGAGTTGCTCGATACCGTACCGGACGCATCCAAGGACATCGGACTGCTGCTTTATAAGGCTTTAGAGAAGGTCGCGTTCCTGCCCTTTGGGCTGCTGATCGA
>DATFZA010000774.1:0-13239 GCA_035314765.1 Bryobacteraceae bacterium | reverse complement strand
GCCGGCTCATATGGGCTGAGCTTGGGCGGTTGCGCGTCGGGCTCCAGCAAGAGCACAGTGCGGTCCGGATAGAGTTGCTTCAGCTTTTCGTCTTCGGCGTCCCCCAGGTCGCGTGCCCACACGATGCGGGCACGGTGGATGTCGGCCGCGTTGTAGACCCACTCTTCCTGGAACACGTGTTGCGGCCAGTAGCGGACTAGTATCAGCAGCTTGTCCGGAATGCGGGCCAGGGCTTGACCTACGGCGATGCGACGCTCCGGGTTCTGGTGGTTGATGTAGTCTCCGGTCTCATAGCGGCGCATCGCCAGAGAAAACGGCTGGTCATCCGCCAGATGGAGAGCATACCAGAAGGCAAAATGAGCGGCGCAGAGAAAGAAAACGATGTGCGCAGCCGGCCGCGGCATCTTTTCCAACCCGATCACCGAGGCCAGCACAAACAGGCACGTGGCCGCGGCTACGTAATGAAACTGGAAGGCGGGAAAGAAATTGGTTCCTAGCGCAAATAGCGCCAGGCTCGCCATGATCCAATATTGCCGCCCGGAGATCAGGAAAACTGTTAGAGCAACATACAACGGCGCAAGAAAGAAGAAGCGGTAATAGCGGACGCGGTACTCCAGGCGTGTCAGGAACGTGGTCAACGTCTCCGGACCGGAACCACGGAACGCCAACTGCGATTGATATTCCAACTGCTGCTGCGGTGTGAGGGCGCGATGAGGCATTGGATTTGGCTGGAACGTCAGTGCGGCCGGCACGCCATATTGATATTGGCTGAGTGCTTCAGGCAGAGTGAGCCAATTGCCGGTGACCGCTTTATTCTGAACTACGGTGAGGCCGAACGCTGCGAGCGTGCATGCCAGCGCGGGGAGCAGAGGCCGAAATGGGCGCCGGATATACAACGCTACAGCTAACAGCAAGAATATCGATTCAAATGGGCGAGTGATCAGGTGGAGGAAAAGTCCGGCGCCCAGAATCCAGCCGTCTCGCCAGCGCGCCTGACGGCGCAAGCGCGGTAATGCGCCGAAGACCAGGCAGCCCGCCAATGCCGGGAACGACCCGCCCCAATAGTCGTTCATCCACAGGCACAGCGGGCCGAATTCGAAGAGCGCAAGCAGGCCGCCGAGCAGCGCCCAATCGGGCGAGACCCAGCCGCGCAACATCCAATAGCAGGCCGCAATCATGACGGCGGTGCAAAAAAGGACGCCGGCCCAGGGGTAGCCGAAGGTGTTCCAGCCGAAGGCCAGCATGAGCCCTTGCCCGATTGGGTAAATGGAGCTGTAGGTCGGGTCCTGCAGCACGAAGAACGTCTCGAAGAACTGCGCAAGCGGATGAGGCGGGTTCGCGAGACGGAAATGGCGCAGCGTGTCGGCCATCAGAAGGTGGCTGAATTCATCGTAAATGTCAGGCGTGGGGACGGGGTGATGCGGAAGCAGAACTAAGCGCAGCGTGGCCGCAAGACCGGCTAGAGTTAGCATCGCCAACACCGGATGCGAGGCCAGGCGGCGGAAGGCCGGGACGATTCTTGGGCGCAATAAGACCATCGAGACCAGCAGGGCGGCGAGCGCGAACTCGACTACATCGCTCGCGCCGAAGCCGATGGGATTCTCGAATGGGTACATTTAGTGAGGCGGGTTACTAACCCGCCGCAGGCTACTAGCCTGCCCCACACTAACTGCCTGCCCCACAGCGGACTTTTCCAGTACCGCTAACAGCGATTGGCCGAAAGGCGGTGCGGCGTGCCCCTCCAGGCGCGAGAGCCAGGGCACAATCCAGCGGTCGAAGATGGCAATCTGGCTGTGCGGGTGAACTTCGAGGCGCGTCACGCGCGCGTGAAACCACCAGCCAAAAAAGCCGACCGAATTGAAATAGCTCGCCTTGCGCACCCGCAGGCCGGCGGCTTCGGCTACGCGGGTGAGACTGGGCCGGGTATAGCGCCGGTAGTGGCCGAGGTTTCGATCGACAGGCCCGTAGAGCGCCGGGAAGGCGGGAACAATGAGTACGATCACGCCAGCGGGCGAAAGAATCGAGGCCATATTGGCCAGCGCCTGCTGGTCGTTCTCAATATGTTCGAGAACGTTCAAGGCTACGCAGGAATCCGGTTGGAAGCGGGCCAAGGCGCGGAACTCCTCGCTGACGGCTTCCAACGCGAAGGTGTGCAGATTGGGGTGGTGTGGGAAGCGGCTACGCAGCCGGTCCAGATAGTCGGGTTCGCGGTCTACGCCGAAAATGGCCTCCCGATCGAGGAGCAATTCGATGAAGTTCCCGATACCGCAGCCGATTTCCACAACTCGCCGGCCTAGCTCCGGGAGAACCAGGTCTCCTTGCCAGGCAAGATAGCGGCGGGCATCCACCAGTTGTTCCTGGGCATGCAAAAGGTATTCATACTGCGCCTGCCGCGGATCCAAAATCGCCTGCACTTTATTTAGTATCGGCTACCGGATTTAGTATCGGCTACCCGGCAGGCCATGCGCCCAGGGGACACAGCTACGATAGATTTGATGGAGGGAGTTCGGACTCTAGCCCGCTGTGTCCCCGTCCGCACCGCAATTCAGACTACTCGGCAGCCGGAGCTTCGCCCAGCTCGCGGTCGAGCCACGAGAGGTAGGCATCCGATCCGTCGACGACGGGCAGCGCCACGACCTCGGGCACTTCGTAAGAATGCATCCGCTGGAGTTCGCTCTTGAGCCTGCGGAACTTCTCGCGATTCGATTTGATTATGAGGAGGAACTCTTCCGAATCCTCAATCGAGTCCTTCCACCGATAGATACTCCGGATCTGCCGCACGATTGTGACGCAGGCAGCCAGCCGCCTCTCCACCAGCTCGCGGGCGATCGAATCTGCCTCCAGTTGCGAGGCGCAGGTGCTCAGAACGACAATTTTATCGGTCATGTGTGCTTTTCTTGTCTACCAACTGGACCTTTTGATCCAGAAGGATTATAAACAAATATACGGGTAAAACCTGAACTCAACGATGAACAAGGTCCTGCAAAGAATTGCTTACGCCGCCGGTTTCGTTCTGATCGGCGCATACGCGTATCTCGTACTACGCGGCCCGCAAGGGATTCCGGCGTTGCTGGAGAAACGGCAGATGATCCGCGATCTGCAGGAGCACAATGCCACGTTGCAACGCGAGAATCAGTACCGGCGCGAGCGCATCCAGAAGCTGGAGCACAGCCCGGAAGAGCAGGAGATGGAAATTCGCAAGCAGTTACATATGCTAAGGCAAGGCGAGACTTCGTTCATTTTGCCGGAAGCGCCGAAACAGCAGCCGTCCCCAGCGGAAGCAAAATAGTCAATTTTCAGTAGAGAATGCGGGAGCGGATTGTTCCTGGGACCTCATCCAAGTGCCGCTTTAACTTCTGTGTAACTTCCGGCCTTTCCACTTCGATATCGATCACCACATAGCCCACCTTGGGGTTGGTCATCAGGTACTGACCGGCGATGTTGATTTTTTGCTCGGAGAACACCTGGTTAATTGCGGAGAGCACGCCTGGTTGATTTCTATGTATGTGCAACAGGCGATGCTGGCCGGCGTGTTCGGGCAGGGAAACCTCGGGGAAGTTGACGGCGCTGAGGGTGGATCCGTTGTTGCTGTACTTGATCAGCTTGCCGGCCACCTCGAGACCGATGTTCTCTTGCGCTTCTTCCGTGCTGCCGCCGACGTGCGGCGTCAGGATCACGTTGTCCATGCCGCGTAACGGAGAGATGAATTCGTCGCCTCCGCCCTTGGGCTCGGCCGGAAAAACATCGATGGCCGCGCCGGACAGGTGCTTGGATTTCAGGCCGGCAACCAAGGCGTCGATATCCACCACGGTGCCGCGGGCGGCGTTAATGAGGGCGCTGCCAGGTTTCATGCGGGCTAGGTGAGCCGCGCCCATCATCTGGAACGTTTGTGGAGTCTCGGGAACGTGGAGCGTGACCACATCGGAAGCCTCCAGCAGCGCGTCCAGAGAATCCATCGGCCGGGCGTTACCCAACGCCAGCTTGGTTTCGATGTCGTAGTAGATCACCGTCATGCCCATTGATTCCGCCAGCACGCCCACCTGGGTGCCGATATGTCCGTAGCCGATGATGCCGAGCGTCTTACCACGGGCCTCATGCGAACCGGCGGCGGTTTTCAGCCAAGCGCCGCGGTGGGCGGCGGCGCTGCGCTCGGGTATTCCGCGCTGCAGGAGAATCGCCTCCGCCAAGACCAGTTCGGCCACGCTACGGGTGTTGGAGAAGGGGGCATTGAAGACCGGAATTCCGCGGCTCTGAGCGGCGTCCAAATCCACCTGATTGGTGCCGATGCAAAAACAGCCGATGGCCATCAGTTTCGGGGCATTTTTCAGGACCTTGGCAGTAAGCTGCGTCGCCGAACGGATACCGATGATATAGGCGTCGGAGGCGGCCGCGATCAGCTCGTCCTCCGGCAGCGATTTGGCATGCTTTGCTACTTGGGTGTAGCCGTTGGTCTCAAGAGCGGCAAGGCCGCTGGAGTGAACCCCCTCCAGCAGTAACACCTTGATTTTGCTTTTGTCTAGCGAAGTCCGATTCATGAGGCTGAACTTCTATTATCGCGGAGCTTGCCGGGCTTAGCTTCTATTATCGCGGAGCTTGCCGAACTGGTTCGAGTATGACAAAATGGTTACAATGGTGGGGATTCGAATCTGGCGGGCGTGCGAGTTCCTGGTGCTGTTCTTTGTGCTGCCCACGCTGTTTTACCTGGGGCATTTCCAGATCGCCGCGCTTCCCGTGCTATGGGCGGTGATGGTTTACTGCCTGGTGGTGTTGTGGCGCAGCCGGGGGCTGGACAGCAAACTTTTGTGGAACTCGGTTCCTTTTCCGTCACGGGCGCCGGCGATTTTTCTCCTTTTCGTCGTCAGTGCGGCGTTGCTCACGGGGCTGGTCTACTGGTTCGCGCCGGAGCGGCTGTTCGGCCTGCTGCGTACGCACCCATACTCCTGGGCACTGGTGATGGTCAGCTATCCGATTTTGTCGGTTTACCCGCAAGGCGTCATTTACCGGGCATTTGTGTTCGAGCGCTACCGGCCGCTGTTTGCGTCCAAATGGCCAATCATCATCCTGAGCGCCCTGGCCTTCGCTTACGTGCATATCGTTTTCCGGAACTCTCTGGCGGTCGGCTTTACGCTGGTGGGCGGGTTTCTGTTTGCGCTCCGTTACTGGCAGAGCGGATCGCTGCTGATCTCCTGCGTCGAGCATGCACTGTACGGCTGCTTTTTGTTCACGGTGGGGCTAGGAAGGTTTTTCGTGTACGCGGCGACCTGGAAGCCGTGAAGCCGGGAAGATTATTCACTGTACCCATTACCGGAATCTTGCTGATTCCCTTGACATGGAGTCGTAAATGAGGCAGGCTAGTCTGCTTGGGAGATTCCCAGCATGGCTGGGGTCTGTGTACTCTCAGCTACCTTGCAGTACCTCCCCGAAAAACAGATTTGCATGATGGTTCTAGCGCTGTTGCAGCAAAGTGGCCCGTCCAGCCTGATCGCGCAGGTTCTGCCGCTGGTCCTGATTCTGGCGATTTTTTACGTGCTGGTGTTCATGCCCATGCAGAAACAGCGACGGCAGCAGGCGCAGATGCTGCGCGAATTGAAGAACGGACAGATGGTTCTGACGACGGGCGGGATCGTGGGAAGCATCGTCAGCATAAACGAGGATGATACGCTGATACTGCGCGTCAAACCCGACAATATTAAAATCCAGGTGGCCCGCAGCGCCGTGGCCAGTCTGGTGACGGCGGAAGAAAAGAAGACGTAAGACCCGAGCGGAATCGAATTGACCCAAGCGGAATCGAATTGAAATGACACGTAATCTTAGGTTGAAGGCAGCTTTCATCGTGGCGGTGATCCTGGCTTGTATTTACGGGATCGTGGGTCTGCCCAAGTCGAAAGCGGATTTGATTGGCAATTGGAAGAAGAATATTCATCTTGGACTCGACTTGAGCGGCGGTACGCAACTGGTAATGCAGGTGCAGTTGCAGGACGCCTTTAAGGCCTACGCCGACGCCGCCATCCAACGGATGGAAGACGAGATGAAGAAGGAAAACATCGATTTAGGCTCGATTTTGAGCAGCGACCCCAAGCGCCTGGAAGACGCGGAGAAAATCGAAATCGATGTGAAGAGCGTGCCGCTCGCTAAAGGCAGCATGTTTCGCAGCATGGTCAACGACCAGTTTGGCGATTGGGTTTTGACAGCCCAAAACTCGACCGACTACAAGCTGACCCTCAAGACCACGGAGGCCTTGAAGCTGAAGCAAGACACGATGACGCAAACCATGGCCACCATCGAGCGCAAGATTAACGCTTTGGGCCTGACGGAATCGTCAGTTCAGCCGACCGGCCGCAGCGCCGACGAAGCCGAGTTGCTGATTCAGCTTCCTGGCGTGGACGATCCCGCGCACGTCAAGCAGTTGCTCCAGACGCAGGCTGTGCTCGAGTGGGATGAAGTGAAAGATGGGCCGTTCGCTTCCCGCGAGGAAGCCATGACCAAACATGGCGGCGTTCTGCCGCTAAATACCAAGCTGGTTCCCACTACGGCGCGCGGCGGTGTACAAAGCTGGTATCTGGTGTCCCGCACCTCGATCGTCCGGGGTACGGATATTCGCGATGCACACGCGTCACAGGGAGATTTGAACCGCTGGGAGACCGGGTTCGTTCTCACTCAGGATGCCGCGAAGCGTTTCGAGCGCTACACCGAATCCAACATCGGCAACCGGGCGGCGATTGTGGTCGATGGCCAGGTGATCAGCGCCCCCACGATTCAGAGCCGGATCAGCGATACCGGGAGAATCACGGGCGCGGCGACTCAGGAGGAAGCCAGCGACCTGGCGCTGAATTTGCGCGCTGGTTCCCTTCCGGCAAGCATTGTGATTCAGGAGGAGCGGACGGTGGGTCCTTCGCTCGGCGCCGACTCCATTCGGGACGGTTTCTGGGCCGGAACGGTCGGATTGATCGTCGTGGTTTGCTTCATGTTGTTCTATTACCGCCGCGCCGGAATCAATGCGACGTTGGCCCTGGTACTGAATGCAGTTATTCTCATCGCGGCATTGAGCTACTTCGACGCTACTCTGACCCTTCCCGGCATCGCCGGCATCATTCTCACCATTGGTATGGCGGTCGACAGCAACGTCCTGATCTTTGAACGCATTCGCGAAGAGTTGCGAACCGGGAAGGCGGTGGTCGCCGCGGTGGACGCGGGGTTTTCGAAAGCGTTTCTGACCATCATCGACACGCACGTTACGACTGTGGTAAGCTGCGCCTTCCTGTTTATCTTTGGGACGGGACCGGTGAAGGGGTTTGCCGTGACACTGGTTATTGGCTTGATTGCCAACGTGTTTACGGCAGTTTTTGTGTCCAAGACCATTTTCGATTTTGAGCTGTCCGGCAAGAAGCAGGTAACAGCCTTGAGCATTTAGGGCCGGTCATGAAACAGCCAGGTCAATCGCTCCCGACGGCCGCGGCTCGGAAAGCGCGACTGAGCCGCGACAATCATGGAGCGGTCCGGAAGTAGTGGCAGGGTGTTTCACGAAGGGTGTTTTAGGCACACCAGCCGGGAAGAATCTCCCGGTGGTACCTTGTAGTAACATTTTGGAATTCAGAGAGGGAACTCTTTGGCGGGAGCCGGTGTCTAACCCGATCAGATGCCGGCGCAACACGGTGCATGGAATTATTTAAGAACACGAACTACGATTTCCTGGGCAAGAAGTGGCCTTTCATCATCTTGTCCCTGGCGCTCTCGGTGGCGGGCTTGATTAGCTTGGCTGTGAAGGGAGGGCCGCGGTATGGCATCGACTTCCGCGGAGGCGCATTGATGACGGTGCGGTTTGCCCACCGCCCCCCGGTAGACAAGGTGCGAGGCGCGCTTTCCGGAAAACTTCCGATCGAAGTGCAGGAAGTCTCGAATGGCCAGGACGATATCATCGGCACCGACGTTACCGACGATGCCCACCGGCAGGCTGCTCAACAGACCATCCTCGCCACCTTGAACAGCGCTTTCGGACAAGGACAAACCGGCAAATACAATATCAATTCCGGCGGCGCCGCCGCGCTGGCTGACCGTTTGCGGGAACCGCTGCAGCGCGCTGGCGTGGCACTGTCCGACCCGCAATTGCAAGATCTGGCCAAAGCCATCCTCAATTACCGCGACACTCCGCCGCGATCCGGGTTAATCCGGGACTTGAGTGAACTGAAGCCGGTTCCCGGAGTAACTTCCCAGGTGCTCGCGGTGCTGCAGCAGGAAACTTATCCCGCGCCTTACGCGATCATCAACACCGAGTTTGTCGGCCCGAAAGTTGGCGCCGATTTGCAGCGCAAGGCCGTGATGGCAGTGATGTACGCTCTCGCCGGGATGCTGGTCTACATTGGATTCCGCTTCGAGTGGATTTACGGCGTAGCGGCGGTGATCGCGGTCTTCCACGACACCATCATCACCATTGGCCTGTTCTCCTTGTTCAATAAGGAAATCGCGTTGACCGCCGTAGCGGCGCTGCTAACACTAGTCGGTTATTCGATGAACGACACCATCGTGGTGTTTGACCGCATCCGCGAGAATCTGAAGATTCTCCGCCGGGAACCATTGGAGTCGTTAATCAACAAATCCGTTAACCAGACGTTGAGCCGGACCGTCCTGACGTCCGGACTTACTCTGCTCACCGCCCTGGCGCTATTTATTTTTGGCGGTCAAGTGCTGAACGGCTTTTCGTTTGCCTTGGTCGTTGGTATCATTGTCGGAACCTACTCTTCGGTTTTCGTTGCCAGTCCGATCCTGATCTTCTGGCAAAATTTCATGGAGAGCCGGAAGCGGACCACTCCCGTGATGGCCGCCCCCAAGCCGGAGCGGCCGGATGCGCGCAGGGGGACAGCGAAGGTGAAGTAGGGACGGGGCGTGCCCCGTTGCGTTGAGTTTGGCGGTATGATATGAAATCACCGCTGGGCTTAAGAGAACGTTAGGGGGAAGGTGAATATGTTCGATCAGACATTTGTCGAGGGCACGGCCAAGACCAAAAAGCCTTGGACAGTCGCCCTGTCATTCCTGTTGCAGGTGTTGATCATCGGAATCATGATTTTGATTCCGCTCATCTACACCGATCAATTGCCGCGCGCTCAGTTGACCAGCTTCCTGGTGGCGCCTCCGCCGCCTCCTCCGCCGCCCCCGCCTCCTCCTCCGCCAGCGGTGAAGGTGATCAAGGTGGTGCCGCGGCAGTTTGACGCGGGCCGATTGCTGGCGCCGAAGACGATCCCGAAAGACATCGCCCAAATTAAGGAAGAGGATCTCCCGCCGCCCTCGAGCGCCGGCGTTCCCGGCGGCGTACCGGGCGGGATTGGTGGCGGCGTGATCGGCGGCATCGTGGGTGGTGTACCGCCCCCACCGCCTCCCCCGCCTCCCAAGAAAGAAGACAAGCCGGTTACGCCGCAGCGTATCCGCGTGGGTGGCAACGTGGCAGCGGCAAGCTTGATTCGCAAGATCACCCCGGTGTACCCGCCGCTGGCCAAACAGGCGCGTATTCAGGGTGTAGTGCGGTTTACCGCGGTTATCGGAAAAGACGGCACCATTCAGAATTTGCAGTTAGTGAGTGGACATCCTCTTCTCGTAGAAGCTGCCCGGCAGGCTGTAACGCAGTGGCAATACAAGCCCACGCTCCTCAATGGAGAACCGGTGGAAGTGGTTACGCAGATTGATGTCAACTTTACGTTAAGTGGTTGATCGACGTTAGTAATTTAAAATTCAACTCGCAGGAGACACACGCAAATGCTAATTCAGTTGCAAGTTTGGGCTCTCTTCTTTCTTCAAGAGAGTTCCATCCAATTCGACCCTCGCCACATGTGGGAGCAGATGGGCTGGTTGGCCCGCATCGTGGTGATCATACTTTTCCTTATGTCGGCATGGTCCATCGGCGTTATGATCGATCGCTTGATCGCTTATAACGGCGCCCGGTCCCAGTCGCGCGCTTTTGCTCCGGCGGTGGCCGGCGCGTTGCGTGAAGGAAAACTCGACGAGGCCATCAAGATCGCCGACCGTTACGGCAAGAGCCATCTGGCAAAAGTCGTGGTGGCTGGTTTGCAGGAATTTCGGGCCCATCAACTAAGCTCCGAGATACCGGGTGAGGACATTGAAGCTTCACGCCGGGCTCTGGAGCGCGCCGAAGCCATCGTGCACGCCGAACTCAAGCGCGGCATCAGCAGCCTGGCTACGATCGGTTCCACGGGTCCGTTCGTGGGTCTGTTCGGAACGGTGGTCGGCATCATCAACGCATTCAAGGGTATTTCGGAATCAAAATCCACCGGTCTGGGCGCGGTCGCCGGCGGTATTTCCGAAGCGCTGGTCACCACGGCAGTCGGTCTGTTTGTGGCTATTCCGGCCGTCTGGATGTACAACTACTTCACCAACCGCATTGAAGCGTTTGACGTGGAGATGGGGAACTCCAGTTCGGAATTGATCGACTACTTCCTGAAGCGCAGCCAGCGCACCGTCGCTAAGTAAGGGGCTAAGTAACGGGCTAAGTAAGGGGCAAGTCAGGAATTTTCGCGAGTTGGATTGTGGTGGCCGGCGTAGCCAAGTTCGCTCCGCCGGCTCCATGAGAAAAAGGAGCACACCGATTCAATGGAACAAAAGAAAGCGCCACCGCCCGTAGTCGACATCAACGTCACCCCGATGGTGGACGTTATGCTCGTATTGCTGATCATCTTCATGGTGATCACGCCCATGCTTACGAAAGGCCAAAACGTCGACATGGCGAGGACCAGGAACCCGATCGCCATGCAGAATGCCGACAAGGAAGACGCCGTGCTCATCGCTATCACGCGCGATGGCAGTGTCTACCTGAGCCCCGGCAACAAGAAGACTACCGCCGACCAGCTTCCCGGAACAGTAAAGGATCTGCTGCAAAACAAGACCGACAAGACGGTCTACATCAAGGCCGACGCCCGCGCCCGCTATGAGAAGGTGGAGGACGTGGTGGACAATTTGCGTGCTGCCGGCGTGGACGAGATTGGTCTTCTGACGGAGCAGGTTCAAGACAATAGGGTGAAGCCCGCCGCGGCGGCCGCGCCCGCGGGACAATAGATCAAACTTTAGGAGAACTTTGCTATGGCAATGGCAGTGGGTGGCTCAGGCGGAGGGCCAAAATCCGACATTAACATGACGCCGCTGATCGACGTGCTTCTGGTGCTGTTGATCATCTTCATGGTGATCACGCCGCTGACTCCGCACGGCCTCGAAGCCCTGGCGCCGCAACCGCCGGACAAGAATAAGCCGCAGAACCAGGACGACACGCGAACCGTGGTGATCGTCATCGATAAAGACGGTCATTGGAAGATCAACAACGACGACACCAAGCCTGAATTGCTGCAGGACCGGCTGGTGGATATCTTCAAAACGCGCGCCGAGCGCGTGGTGTTTGTCAAGGGCGACCCGGATCTCGAGTTCAAGACCATCGCCCAGGCAATCGATATCGCCAAAGGCGCGCAGATCGACAAGGTTGGCTTGATGACTCCAAAGGTGGAGGCGGGCGAGTAACGACATGAATCGACTGGTCCTTGTAACCGTGGCCGTGCTGGCCCTGGCCGGTGTTGGCTGCGAAAAACTCAGGTCGCGCGATGAACTCAACCAGGGTGTGCAGGCGTATAAGAACGCCAAGTATGCCGACGCGGCCGATCACTTCAAGAAAGCCGTCTCGCTCGACCCCAGCAACATCAACGGCCGCTTGTACCTGGCGACCTCCTACATGTCGCAGTACATCCCGGGGGCTGAATCGCCGGACAATCTGGCGCTCGCCACCGAAGCCAAGAAGCAATTCATGACCGTCCTCGAGACGAAGGGCAACGAATCCGACAAGACCGCTTTGGCATCGCTGGCGTCCCTCAGCTATCAGCAAGCTCAAGGCATGCCCGATCTGGACGGCAAGCTGAAAAAGCTGGACGAAAGCAAGGACTGGTATCTCAAGCTGATCGCCGCCGATCCGCAGAACAAAGAAGGCTTCTACAGCCTGGGCGTGATCGACTGGCTGAAGTGGTATCCGGCCTATCAGACTGCCCGCGCCAAGATGGGGATGAAGCCGGAGGATCCGGGGCCCTTGAAGGACAAGAAGGCCAAAGCCGAGTTGACGGAGAAATACAGCGCAATCATTGAGGATGGGCTGAAGAATCTCCAACATGCCTTGGATATCGATCCGCAATATGACGACGCCATGGCCTATATGAACCTGTTGATCCGCGAACGGGCCGATCTCGCGGATAACACAGACGATTACAAAAAGGACATCGCAACCGCGGACAATTGGGTACAAAGGGCGCTCGACACCAAGAAAGCGAAGGCGGAAAAGGCAGCCAAGGCGGGCAATACCGGCATCACTCAAGAAGCGCCGAAATAAGACAGTAAGAAGCTGATTTTCGACCAGCGAACAATCTTACAAACTGACTCCGAACCGGGACGCGGGGATTTGATTCCCTGGTCCCGGTTTGCTTTGTCGCGGCATATCGCGAGGAATTCAACAAAAATGAGCCAAGCTGGCGCCCGGTGCGGGCAGTTGCGACAAGTTGTCGCACGCTTAGTACTCATGTGAAAATCTCCAACTAATTGACTGGCAAGGTGTTATCAAGCGGCATGGAACGGTGGGGCACTTGCTCTTCTTTTCACCGCAATGAACTCTCGAGCTATCGGCAAAGTCAGATTTCTGCGCTGTCTCGGCCCTGCATTATCCATTTTCCTGATGACCCAAGGCTTGTCCGCGGCGTCGAAGGTCGATCCCGAGCTAAGCAGGCCGTCTTCAGCAGCCGGATCGTCTTCAGCGGCCGGATCGTCTTCAGCAGATAGTATCGATGTAATTGTCCAATTCACTAGCGAGTCTGCTCGCAGTGCCCACCACGAACTGGCCTTGCGTCATGGAGCGCGCCTCAACCGTACACTCAATCTGATCCGGGCGGATCACTATACCGTCTCGAGGGCAGACCTTGAGGAGTTGGCAAACAATCCCGACGTAGCCCACATCTATCCGGATCGTCAACTGCAGGCGGCGACCTCTTCGAGCACCACGGATTCGAGCACAACGGATTCGAGCACAACGGATTCGAGCACAACGGTAAACACGATCGATTACTCCTGGATGAGTCTGCTGGGGCTTACGTGGCCTCAATCGAAGCCGGCTTACGACGGATCAGGCATCGGCATAGCCATCATCGACTCCGGTATGGACAGCAGTCAGGATTTCAGCAACTTCTTCATCTTTAGCCGCATAGTCTATAGCCA
>DATFZA010000773.1:0-3415 GCA_035314765.1 Bryobacteraceae bacterium | reverse complement strand
CGGGTTGCTCGCGCCAGTCGGCACGCCGACGGTGTTCACTTCGACCACCGAATTGTTCGGACCATCCACGCTCGGTATCAGCCGCGCCGCGAAAATGTGCTGATGGAACGGAGCGTTCAACTGGGGCGCGACTTCCATGCCATAGGCAGATGTCTTCCCTGGCGCGAGCGCCGTGGTGTTCATGATCCCGGTGAGCTTGATCTCGCATTGTATCGATCCGTCCTGGTAGAGATACCAGTAGAATGCGTATTCGTAGTTGCCCACTGTGGCGATGAACGAAACCGACAGCCGGCGTGATCTGCGCACTTCCGATTGACCGGTGCGCCAGTCCGTGTGCTTCCACAGAATGCCAAAATCCTCCTCGTGCAAACACACCGCGTTCTTCAGCGGAGTAACATTGCCGCGGCTGTCCACCAACGGAAAATCGAAATAGTGGATCACGCCCAGACAATCGCAGCCCAGCGATAGCGAATTAGCCAGCATTCCCAACCCGTATTCGCCAATGTCAAACGCATTTTTCCGATAGTATTGTTCGCCCGGATCGCCGTAAGGAACCACCATCTCGCAAATCGATGCGCGATACAAAATCGGCCGCTCCACGCCATCGTCGTTGTAGCTGACGGTGTGCAGCACCAGACCTTCGCGCGAGGTGAATCCCACGCGAAACTTCCACTTCTGCCACTCCACCTGGTTGCCTCTTACGGTGAAGCTGGGGCCTTCCGGCTGGACAATGTCCACCGGCTTCAGGTCCTTTCGCATATTGGGAATGTATTCGCGCGCCCAGTTTCCGGGCTCGGGCGGCAGTGGCGCGATGTCGTACTCCTCAATGCGGACCACCTCCATTTTGTACAGATCCACCACAATCACCATGCTGTCGATAGGCCGGGCGTAGCCATTGTCTTTAGGCTCAGACCGCACAAAACACAACGCGCGCATTCTCCGCAGACCTTGTTCTTCCGGCAATTCCGTTCCATACATGCCGGCCGACCACGGTTCCACCATCACCAGGTCCGCGTCGGTTACGCCGCGTTTCTTCAGCGCTTCCTGGAACAGCGGCGAGCGCCGCACCGTCTCCTCGCACTCGCTAAACTCGTCGAGCATGATCGATGGTTGAATCCCGCTGGGAAGCTGCTTCACCGATTCCACCGATCTGCCTCTGAGATCCACCACGGCCTCGTAAGCCGCACGCTTGCCGCGGTCCAGCACAACCGCCAGCGCCTTGCGGTCGAACGGACTCTCAGGCTTGTAGTTCTCGACCACGCTCTTGGCGGGTTCGATCAGGTTCAGCGAAGCAATCCGGACGCCGTCGCCGAGATACTTCTCTCGCAACAAAATACTGACAGCCTGTTCCAGCTCCGAAACATTCAACGGATCGAGCGGATGCGCATCAGAACGTTCCGCGCCGGAAAGTTTCGAATTCAACGGTGTTACTTCGGTGGGTGTGGCCATGCTACTTCCTTTCTTGATCGGCTGGAAACGCGATTCCTCAGCAACTGAGCTGACGCGCGGCGGCGGGACTGTGGCCGTGGCTGGAACTGTTCGCGTACGTCTGATGCTAGTATAATTGGATGGAACTTGGCAATACTTCGGTAAGGTTGGTAAAGCCTGCCGCCTCGTCCGCGCCAGAGTCTCCAAATCCTGCCTCTTATGGTCTGAAGTCCGGGGCCCTGTCGCCCATCGAAACCATCGCGCAATCCGTCGCGCTGATCGCGCCTACCGGCGCGCCGGTTATGACAGTGCCGCTCGTCTTTGCCATGGCCGGTGAAGGCAGCGCCGTTGTGTTTCTGCTCTCGACGATTGGCGTCTTGCTGGTGGCGCTGAATATCAACCAGTTCGCCAGAATGTCGGCCTCGCCTGGCTCTCTTTACACCTACATTACCGACCACATGCATTCGCGTTGGGGTGTTTTGGCTGGGTGGGCGCTCTTGATCGCTTACCTTGGCACAGCCGCCGCCGTCAGCGCCGGTGGCGCTAATTATACTAACGTGATTCTGCACGATCGCTTCGGCGTGCAGATCTTTCCGTGGCTGCTCACCGCCGTGCTCTCCGTCTTCGCGAGCTATTTGGCCTATCGCGATGTGCAAATTTCAGCTCGCTTGATGCTGTGGTTGGGCGCGGCATCCGTGGCTCTGATTTCCGCCATTGCCGTCGGCGTTATCTTGAAACACGGATGGCGTCCGGATATGGCGCAACTGGCCTTGCATGGCGTCACACCGGAGAAACTGCGGCTGGGATTGGTGCTGGCAATGTTCAGCTCCGTTGGTTTTGAAAGCGCGACATCCCTTGGATCGGAAGCCCGCGATCCCTTGACCAGCATCCCGCGCGCGGTGAAGTGGAGCGCCATTCTGGCCGGAGTATTTTTCTTTCTCTGCGCCTACGCCGAAGTGCTGGGGTTTCGGGGCGAAGCGGTCACGCTTGACAAAAACCCCGCGCCGCTGCATGTCCTCACGCAGCAAATCGGACTGCCACCAATAGTCGGCACCCTCACCGATCTCGGCGCCGTTCTGACGTTTTTCTCGTGTTTCCTGGCGTGCATCACTGCCGCGGCTCGCGTACTTTTTCTGATGGGTCGGCATGGCGCGCTGCATTCCGGGCTGGGAGAGGCGCATGAAGAGAATCAAACTCCGCATCGCGCCGTGCTGTTGAGTTCTCTCGGCGCGTTTCTGCCGGCGGTGATCATGACTTGGCGGGGCATCAGCCTGTTCGACATTTATGGCCTTCTCGGCACCCTAGCCACGTTCGGCTTTGTCACCGCGTATATTTTGGTCTCCGCCGCGGCCCCCGTTTACCTGCGCGCGTTGGGCCGTTTGACGCCTCAGGCCATCGGGATTTCTCTTCTGGCTATTTTCGCCATGGGCGCCGCTCTATTGGGCAACCTCTATCCGGTTCCTCCAGCGCCATACTCGTATCTCCCTTATCTTTATGCCGCATTACTTCTGATAGGCTTCGCCTGGTCGACGATTTGGAGCGCCAGAATGCCCGCGTTTCCTCCCGAGATCCCCGGCGATTTCAGCCCACTGCCGAACGAGAGCGACTGAGAGCAGCGCGCAGCTGCCATTCTGATCGGCTGGGCCCTCCAGACGGTGTCGGACACGCCCGGCAATGTCTCCGTCCGCGCTGCAACCAACGAACCGTTAAGTACGCCGATCCCATGCAGGTGTTCGGCCCCGAGGGCGAACCAACGGCAAACCTTCAGCCGCTCGAGGTGGGGTACTCCAAGCGGCTGAGCGGCAGGGACAACAAACGGTTGGCGCCCCGAGCGCCTCGCCACCGTTGTTCCCGTTGAAGGCCAGCCTTTTCACCCCACCGGCAGCGCAGCTTTCGCTCGGTCCAGAAAAACGGTCTGGTGCGCGATGCGGGCTAGCGACGGCCGATGCGTGATCAGGATCGCCGTGCGTCCTTCCATCACGCGAAC
>DATFZA010000772.1:0-13479 GCA_035314765.1 Bryobacteraceae bacterium | reverse complement strand
CCCTCCAACACCGCCGCAGAGATCCTCGACCGAAGGAACGTTTGTCTCGAAAACGGATCGTGCGAGTTCTGGCTCGTGGATATCGAGCATCGCCAGGTCGAAGTCTCGACGCCTGACGGCCGCTCGCTCACCTACAAACCCGGTCAGTCGATTCCGCTGTTCTTCGCTCCCGAGGCGACGCTGGCCGTCGGCATGATCTTCGAGTAGGCGCAGTATTTTCACGATATGCCGGTGACATTGGGCGACCTGCTTTGGCCATTGGATGGGAAGTCGCATGGCCGGTAGGATGAATGAATGATTCATGAAGCTGCCGAACGGCGAGCGCGCAGTTGTGGACATTCGGAAGCTGCGGGAGTACTGCCTCAACTCGCAACATCCGTGTGGCCGCAACAAGGCCCGGGTGTTTGCGTCCGTTGGAATCCGGGATGCTGACGCGGAAGAATTGAAGTCAGCTCCCCTTGGGCCGCCGCTGGCGCAGCCGAAGCCGAACTGGGCGTGGCGAATGTTGCCAGTGGAGGACAGTCAAGTCCGGAGTACTTGGGTTGTGAGAGTCGGCGACAATCTGCCACGACTGACCAGTTGTTATGTACTATAAAATTACGCTTCATTATGACGGGTATTGAAATGCACTCGGTGGTTGCGCTGCTCGAGGACATGCCCCAAGAAGGACTGGTGCGCGGTCAGGTCGGCACGGTTGTCGAGAACTGGGCCCCGGGTGTGTACGAGGTCGAGTTTGCCGATGACAACGGAAAGACCTATGCAATGGTCGCGTTGAAGGCAGAGCAGCTCATGCGTTTACACCACGAACCGGTTCACCAAGCCGCTTAGCACTCGATTAGTGTTTCGGGTGGCCGGCGAAAGTGTCTTTCCCGAGTTCCACGTGCAACCGAAGTGAGGAAATCCAGAGGGGCCCGCGATCTTCGTTATAAGCCGGGTTGGTGACGTGCTGCACGTCGATAGTTGCAAATAGCCACGGCAGGAGACGGGCATTGTAGTAGGATTCCCAAATGGTCTCGGGGCCATACTGCAAGTGGCCGTCGCCGATCAGGAAGTCGTATCCTCCCCGCGCGAGATACAGGGCATGCACGCCGGAGATGCCGGACGCCGTTACCTCCGTCGCGACGGTGTCGAAAGGCCGGCGCCAGCGTTTTCCGGTGACCGAAACGCCGCCCGTCGCCAGCCGGTCCACGGCCGTGAAAGCGAAGCTCTCCGTTTTTCCATCGTTCCAGCCGAGCCTTGCAAACACGCCGATCTCGCCGGTGATCTCCTGTTCTGCGTTCACTCCGAATCCGTACTTCAGCGTCCCGTTGCGCCGGGTTGCGATAACGTTCGGCGCTCCGCCGTTCAGCGCCGCCAGCCGCAGCGCTTCGGCATAAGTGCCGGCGTTCGCGCGATTTTCGTAATTCAGCAGCCGCACGGCTCCCGTATGCTTGCGGATATCCCAGCGGCGCTCGGCTTCGAAAACGTCACCGCGATTGACCAACAAGCGGCGGTCGAAGCGCAGCCCATTGGCGACGCGAGGCATGGCCGCGCTGGCGTAGCGGAATGACCAATTGCGCAAATGCAGTTCGTGGACCCATCCCCAGTCGTAGCCGCGTACGTCGGCAGGGTAGTCCCAAGCGCCGTTAAACATGACCGCCCAGCCCATGAATTGTGTTCGTGGATCGTGCGAGTAGCGGTTGTTGTCGAAGAAGTCGGTCAATGTGAAGCGTCCCGCCGTGACGGTGTATCGGTTCATGGGGCGCTGACCGGCAAGCTGGTTCTCGTCGCTTTCAAAGGACTCCATTTCATCGCCGAGCGCAAAATCTTGGGAGATGTACAACCGCGCCAGATACGGTTTTGGCGTGGCGGAGGCGACGCGCGGCAGTTCGCCATTTGAGGAATTAGCCAGCCCATTGACGCCACTGAACCCTCTTCCGCCGGCGATTTCCGGATCGAAGTACAGCACCGTGTTTTTCGCCAGGCGGAGGCCGAAGAACAGAGTGGTCGTTATTGAAACATCGCGCTCGGTAGTGTCCTGAAGGCTGAATGCTCCTGCGTAAGGCGAATGAAACGTGCCGTGGTACTGGCCAATCGAAGTTGCCTGATAGAACAGATTCCAGCGTTCCTGTTCGACTGAAGCGTCCGGTGTGTTGTTCTGCTCTCCCTGCGGCGGCGCAGTTGGCTCTTGGGCGGACGCTTTCACGCCGACTAACAGCAGCATGACGGCGACGTAGAAACCGAGCGCACCTCGGGCCAGGTGATTGTGCAGAATTCTCATTTTCGCTTAGCTGGCGCGCACCAGGTCACCACTGGACGAAATGGATGCATCTTCAATGGATCCATCTGCGGCGTCCACCGCGGCGACCACTTCCCAGGACACGGCGGTAACACCCGCTTCGAGGCTGAGCCTGGTCACGATTTGCTCCAACGCTTCTTCTTTCCGGCCAATGGCCTTCAGATAGGCCTTGACGTTCACGCGCGCTAACAGCTCGTCATCGACGCTGTGCATATTCGCTTCATCCGCGGTCCGGCAGGTACAGCGGAGCCGGTAGAGAATCTCGCGATCCCGGTTCTGAACGGGTGAACGATTGATCACGTTCGCCGAAAGCACGCTCAAGGTCCCGATGGCAGCAAACTCGAAACGCCCCAGCCCGGCCAAAGTTCCGACCGCCGCCGTGCACCACAGCGTAGCTGCCGTATTCATCCCGCTGATATTGAACCCATCTTTCAGGATCACTCCTCCGCCGAGGAAGCCGATGCCCGAAACAACGTAGGCAGTTACTCGACCTTGACTGCCGTCTCCGGCGATCAGAGCGCCCATCATGACGAACATGGCAGCGCCAACCGCCACCAGTCCGTTCGTTCTCAGCCCGGTCATGCGCTGTCTCCACTGGCGTTCCAGTCCGATCGCTGCGCCCAAAGCGCGGCAAAAATCCGAATTCCGAAGTCCATCCAATTCACTGTATTTCTCCTTTTCCGCGACATCCGCTGCGGACACAGGACTCCCGAGGAGCGAGGCGGGACAACTTCAGCGTACAAGCCGATGCAAAGCACCCCTCTGATACGACACCGCAGCCTACTGAATTGTTGGAAGAGTTAGCAGCCCGTGTCTAAAGTACAAACTCTACGCTCCCTCACGGTCGCGGCTCAGTAGATCGATCATGTTACGCGACCGTGAGGGAGCGGTTTTGGACACGGGCTGCTAGCGGCGCCTATTCTGGGCCGGAATCTTGCTCAGCCAAGTTGCGGGAGGGGACAGCCGCGTGACGAATTAGGCTCCGCTGACTCACTACCGGACACTTCCTTGCACCGCTTCATGACTATTATTGCCGTTACACGTAATGGGCGTCCTTTTTCCAAGAATTGCCAGGGCGGCGAAGCGTCAACTCTTGCTTAGGGTATACCCGCCGGGGTATACTTGTCAAGGCTCTAAGCCCAAAGTTTCTTATGGCTCACACCGCGGAAGAAAAGAAGAAGCTACTCAATCGCGTACGCCGGATCAGAGGCCAAGTGGAGGCCATCGAGAGGACACTTGACCAAGAAGCCGAGTGCTCCGAGGTGTTGCATAATATTTCCGCGTGCCGCGGCGCGATGGACGCTCTAATGGCGGAGGTGATTGAGGGACATATTCGATATCATGTCCTCGATCCGAAGACCAAGCCAACCGATGAGCAGGCGCAGGCGGCTGACGATCTGGTTCACGCCCTGCGAGCATACCTGAAATAGGTCAGCACTTTCATGCTTGGCATGCTTCGTGACCTCTTCCAGCATCAGGCGTACGCCGACGCGGCTATCATAAATGCGATCGGACGGCACGAGACTGCCGCTGCCGATCGGGAGTTGCGGACCCTTCTTCATCACATCCTAGTCGCACATCGCTTTTGGATTCGTCTGTGCCAGGGGCTGCCGTTCTCGGCCGACGAAGAGGGCGACCTGCCGGACTCGCTCGAACCGATTGCGGCGCGATACCGGGACACTCACGCCGAGGAGCGCGAGTGGCTGGCCCAGTTAAGCGAGACGGATCTGGCTCAGGCGCTGGAATCGGCGTACTTCCCCAGCCGTCGCATCGCCGTTGGCGAGGCGCTGATGCAGGTCTGCCTGCACAGCCATGCTCACCGGTCTCAGTGCGCGACGCGGCTAAGAACGCTGGGAGGGGAACCGCCGCCGCTAGACTTTATTCTTTGGCTGAAAGACCGGCCGGGTCCTGTCTGGGGCTAATACACGAGTTCCGAGGTGCTGCATAACATCTCCGCTTGCCGCGGGGCGGATCCGAAGACCAAGCCAACCGTTGAACAGGCGCAGGCGGCTGACGATCTGGTTCACGCCCTGCGAGCATACCTGAAATAAGCCGGAAACGAGGAGTTCCCCATCGTTGCAAGGGTCGTTGCAAGGGGAAGTACTCAGGGCGACGCCGGTAAAGTCGATATTCGCGAGTAGCCGGCTGGCGTAGACCGATCCAGCAAGAGAACATCGAGTCTATGCTATATTCGATATTTCGAATATCTTATGTGGCCCACCCGCGAGCTGTTCTTCGCCGGTCTTTTCGCATACGCCTTGGGAATCGGCGGAGGGCTCGCCGGTCATGCGGCGGGGAGGGCCCGATCATGGGTTGCAAGGCCGCTTTGTTTCCTAGCTTTGACTGGGGCTGTGCTCGAGTTTGGAGCATCGATTGGCGGCTTGCTCTCGAACGTCGATCTGAGCTGGCCGGTTGCGTCGGGCATCCCATACTTGAACTACAGCGTCCGGCTCGATCCTCTTTCGGCGTACTTCGGCTTGGCCTTGTCGCTTCTGGCGGCCTCGGTGTCGGTATACTCTTTGGGTTACGTTGGCCACGGGTCCACTCGCAGAAACCCCGCCCTGTTTTGCGCGTTTTTGAATCTGCTTTTGCTCGCACTGACACTCGTCTTCACCGCGGCGAATATCTTGTTCTTCCTGATCGCCTGGGAGCTAACGGCGGTGGCAGCCTATTTCCTGGTCGTCTTCGATCACGAATCGGCTGAGTCCAGAAAGGGCGGGCTGCTGTACTTCCTCATGTCCCGAGGCGGGACGGGAATGCTCTTCGTGGGATTTCTGCTCCTGGCTTCCGCCGCCGGCAGCATGGAATTTTCCGCGTTGCGCGGCATCAGCCAGCAACTTTCGCCGGCGGCGGGCGCCGGTGCGTTCCTGCTCCTGTTCTTCGGTTTCGGCGTGAAGGCAGGCATCATACCGCTGCACATCTGGTTGCCTGCCGCGCACCCCGCCGCGCCCAGCAATGTTTCCGCGCTGATGTCGGGTATCGTGATCAAGGCCGGGATCTACGGAATGGCGCGCGTGTTCTTCGACTTTTACGGCGCGCTGCCGGTGTGGGCGGGCCTAACGGTGCTGACGGCGGGAGTGCTATCGGCGCTGTTAGGCGTTCTCTATGCGCTGATGGAGCACGATCTCAAGCGATTGCTGGCCTTCCACAGCATCGAGAACATCGGAATCATTCTCATGGGCTTCGGCTCGGCACTGCTGTTCCGGTCGTTCGGACATCCGCAGTTAGCCGCGCTGGCGCTGATCGCGGGTCTCTTCCACACCTTGAACCATGCCGTGTTCAAGTGCCTCTTGTTTTTGGGCGCCGGAAGCGTGCTGCATTCGGCTCACACCAGAAATATGGAAGAGATGGGTGGGTTGATCCGGCGTATGCCATCGACGGCTTTGTATTTTCTGATCGGCGCGATTGCGATCTCGGGACTTCCGCCGCTGAACGGGTTCGTGAGCGAGTGGTTCACCTATCAAGCGCTCCTCGCTGGATTCGGCGCGACCTCGGACTTGACCCGAGTTGCGTTCCCGATCGCCGGGGCGTTGCTGGCGCTGACCGCGGCGCTTGCGGCGGCCTGTTTTGTCAAAGCGTTCGGCATAACTTTCCTGGCGCTTCCCCGGAGCGAGGAGGCCGAACAGGCGCGGGAAGTCTCGTTTTCGATGCGCTCCGGGATGGCGATTCTCGCCCTGGCGTGCGTAGTGCTCGGTCTGGGCGCGACTTGGTTCCTTCCGGTCTTCGATGCGATCACGAACGGGGCTTTCGGCGTCGCCATCAGCGGGGACCTAATCGCCGGGAACGGCTTTCTGCTGACGGCCGGATCGGTCACGCGAGGAACCGTTTCCACCGTGGCGATTGCGCTGGCGCTGGTGGTGTTGGGCTCGTTTCCGTTGCTGTTGTGGCTGGTCCGGAGGCCTAGAACGGCGCGGGTGAGCGGTCCAACATGGGATTGCGGGCTGCCCGGCTTGACGGCCCAGAATGAATATACGGCGACCGCTTTTTTGAAGCCGTTGCGGATGATTTTCGCCGCTCTTTTCCGGCCCCGCAGAGAAATTCAAGCGGAGTACGAAGTGTCTCCTTACTACCCCAAGTCGATTCATTTTGAGTCGGAGATTGAGCCAACGTTTGAAGCGCACGTCTACGGTCCGTTGCGCACCGCGGTACTCTGGATTTCCTCGCGCATGCGCCGTATTCAAGCCGGAAGCATTCACCTGTATCTGGCGTATGTCTTCGTTACCTTGCTCTTGCTGTTGCTGTTTGGAGTGCGCGGATGAGCCAACAAGCGGCCGCCCTTCTGGCGCAGGCCGCGCTGGTGCTGTTTCTGTCGCCTTTGATTACCGGTTTCAGCAGGACTCTGAAAGCGCGGCTGCAGATGCGGCGCGGCCCTGGAATCCTGCAACCTTATCGCGATCTTCGAAAACTCTTGCAGAAGGGAATGGTCATTCCCGATACCGCATCCTGGATCTTCACCTTCACGCCTTACGTCCTGTTTGCGGCTACTCTCCTGGCATGTCTCCTGATTCCCACCATTTCCGCTCAAGCTCCCCTGAGCCTTTTCGGCGGCGCGCTGGCGGTGGTTTATTTATTGGCGCTCGGCCGCTTCTTTCTCGCGCTGGGTGGGTTGGACACTGGCAGCCCGTTCGGCGGATTGGGCAGCAGCCGGGAAATGACCATTTCCGCGATTGCCGAGCCCGCGCTGATGCTGGCCGTTTTCACGGTGGCGATCGGAGCGGGTTCGACGAACCTGAGCACCGTCGCACAGTCCGCGCTGAGACAAAGCTGGCAGTTTCTCGCGCCTTCGCAGATGCTGGCCTTTGCCGCGCTCTTCATCGTCCTGATTGCGGAAACCGGCCGTATTCCCGTGGACAATCCCGCGACGCATCTCGAACTCACGATGATTCACGAGGCTATGATTTTGGAATATTCCGGTCCTTACCTGGCGTTGATCGAGTGGAGCGCGGCGATGAAGCAGCTGGCGCTGATGACGCTGCTGGTGAACGTATTTTTCCCGTTCGGTCTGAGCACGGGCTGGTGGCAACTGGGCACGCTGGTCAGCCTGGTTCTCTTCGCCGCCAAACTTATGCTGCTGGCGGCCGCGGTCGTGTTGGTGGAGACTTCCAACGCGAAGCTGCGGATATTCCGCGTGCCGGAATTGTTAGCGGTCGCATTTGTGTTGAGCGCCCTGGCGCTGATATCCACATTCCTGTTCTGAGGAGGCGTCGAATTGCTTTTTGAGGACCCACAATTCGGAAACAAGCTGATCACCATGATGGCGGCGGCGCTTCTAGTGCTGCAGATCATGATGGTGGCTCAGCGCTGGTTGATCACCAATATTCGCGCATTCGGCGTGCAATCCTTTTTGCTTGCCTGCATCGCCGCCACCATCGCTCATTTCAACCACGCGCCTCATATCTACATTGTGGCGGTCCTCACGCTGCTGTTCAAAGCCCTCCTTCTTCCGATAGTGCTGGAGCGATTGGCCTTGAAGATCGAGATCCGGCAGGAGATCGAGCCGTTCGTGAATGTGCCCGTTTCGGTGATTGTGTCGGGGCTTTTGACCCTGCTTGCTTACGTCGTCGCGGAATCGTTTCACCGGCCCGAAGAGGCCGCCGGGCCCGGCCGGCTCGGCCACAATACTCTGGCTGTGGCGATCGCGCTGTTTCTGATCGGGTTCTTCATGATGGTGAACCGCCGCAAAGCTCTGACCCAGGTTCTGGCGCTGCTCTGCCTGGAAAACGGCCTGTTTCTGGCGGCTATCTCACTGACCTACGGCATGCCGCTGATTGTGGAAGCAGGCATCTTCTTCGATGTCCTGGTAGCGACCTTGCTGCTCGCCATTCTGAGCTACCGAATCCGGGAGACGTTTGATTCGATGGACGTAAGCCGGTTGAGCCGGCTGAGAGGTTGACGGCTGGATGGCCATTCTTGTGCTGCTTCTGATTCCGTTGCTGGCGAGCGCCGCCACAGTTCCGATGCGCAGCGTGCGCCAGATGGAGCTCGTGTACTTGCTGTCGGCGGCGGGATCGTTTCTGGCGGCTTGCTGGCTGGCGGGCGAAGTTTTGAGGTCGGGCACGGTGCAATGGGGCGACGGCTTTCTTTACGCCGATCACCTCAGCGCCTTGGTGGCGGTCCTGACCGCATTTGTATATCTCGTCTCGGCTCCCTACGCGGTGGGATACTTTCGCCGCGATGACGAGCAGCACGTATTCGACGAAACCGGCAACGACGGAGCCAGCGCTTCCAAACTGCGCAAATATTACGCTCTGACGCCGGTGTTTGGGTTCTCGATGTTTCTGGTAGCGGTATCGAATAATCTGGGCGTGCTGTGGATCGCGGTAGAGAGCACCACGCTCGCTTCCATTTTTCTGGTGACGTTCTATGGCGGGCGGACTTCGTTGGAAGCGGCTTGGAAATACGCGATCCTCGGCGGCGTGGGCCTCTCGATGGCATTGTTCGGTACGGTCTTAACCTACTATGCCGCGCACCAGATTCTAGGCGGAGAGAGTCTGAACGTATTGAACTGGTCGGTGCTGGCGGCGAGCGCTTCTCAGTTCGATAAGACCGTGATGCGGCTGTCTTTCATCCTGGTTCTGCTGGGTTATGGAACCAAGGCCGGTCTGGCGCCCATGCACACCTGGAAACCGGACGCCTATAGTGAAGCCCCCGCGCCCGTTGCCGCGCTGATGGCGACGGCGGTAGTGAACTGCGCGCTCTATGCGCTGGCGCGTTTTTATGTGCTGACGGGGCGCTGCCTTGGACCGTCCTTCGCCTCCCACCTGCTGATCCTCTTCGGCTTGCTTTCCGTTGGGATCGCGGTGCCGTTCATTCTCGTGCAAGGAAGTTACCGCAGGCTGCTCGCGTACTCGAGCATCGACCACGGCGGCATTATGGTGTTGGGTCTCGGATTTGGAGGGCCCCTGGGAGCGCTGGGTATGCTGCTCCACATGACTTTCCATTCCGTGACCAAGCCGCTGCTGTTTTTTTGTGCCGGCAACGCCCAGCAGCACACCGGAAACGATTCGCTGCGGAGAGGCCCGGGCGGGCTGCTGCACTCCTTGCCCGTCAGCGCGCCAATGTTCTTGCTGGCGGCGCTGGCCGTCACAGGGACCCCGCCATTCAGCATGTTTCAGAGCGAATTCATGATTCTGCGCGCGGGGTTCGCGGCCCATCAGGTGGGCTCTGTCGTCTTGTTTGTGGCGCTTGTTGTGGCCATCTTCTGCGGCTTCTTTTACCATATCGCGAACTTGGTCTTTGGCCCCGCGACCGGCCTTCCTCGCGGCGAGTTCTCACGCTGGAAGACCTTTCCGGTCATTGGCCTCTCACTCATCATAGTGATTTTAGGATTTTGGCTTCCCGCGCCTCTCTATGCGTTAGTGGACGGCGCGGCGCGAATACTGGCGGTGCAGCCGTGAAGGAGATCTACCTGGACGCAGCGGCGTCCGAAGTACGCGCGGTTGCGGCCGGGCTGCTGGCAAGCGGCTGCCGCTTGACAGCAACGTTTGCCGAAGATCGAACGGCGATGGAAGCCTGTTTTTACGTCTACTATGTTTTCGAACAGCCGGGCGACCCCAGATATCTGCTGGTGCGGACGCCAGTCGCCGCCAGCCGCCCGGTCTTTCCCTCTCTTGCCGCCGAGATCCCGGCTGTGAATTGGCAGGATCGGGAAATCCAAGATTGGTTCGGCTTGACGGCCGAAGGCCATCCGAATCCGCGGCGCGTCGCTCTGCACGACAATTGGCCGGATGTGCATCCTCTGCGCAAGACATTTTCGATGGATACCGTGCTTCCACCGCTCGAGGGCGAACGGCACCTCTTTCGGCCCACTCTCGGCGAAGGCGTGTTCCAGATTCCCGTGGGCCCCATCCATGCCGGGATCATCGAGCCGGGACATTTCAATTTCGCCGTGGCCGGAGAGCCGATCCTTTATCTGCAATTGCGCATGTTCTATGTTCACAAAGGCATTGAGAAGCGGTTCGAGCAGCTGTCCGTGAATCGCGCGGTATATCTCGCCGAGAGCATTTCCGGAGATTCGAGTTTTTCACACGGCGCCGCCTTCTGTCAGGCGATCGAACAAGCCGCGGATGCCGAGATCCCCGAGCGGGCCAAGCGCATGCGGACGATCCTCTTGGAGCTGGAGCGTATTTACAACCACGTCGCGGACATTGGCGCGATTGCGACCGACGTCGGGTTCGTCATCGCGAACGCTCATGCGTCGCGTCTCCGGGAAATGATCCTCTGCGAGAACGAAGAGCTAACGGGTAGCCGCCTCTTGCGCGGGATGGTCTGCCCCGGCGGACTCCGCCGGGACTGGCAATGGGATCAGGTGGAGCATCTCAGTGCAGTTCTGAGAAAGTTTGAGCGCGAGTTTAGCGATCTGATGCGCATCATCGAGACCTCCGATTCCACCCGCGACCGGCTGGAGCGGACCGGCATCCTACACCCGGACAAGGCTCGGGATCTGGGGATCGTCGGTGTTGCCGGCCGCGCTTCCGGCGTAAACCGGGACGTCCGGCGCGACCATCCGTATGCGGCTTATGACTCGATCGCGTTGCAGGTGCCCGTCTACCAGGAGGGCGATGTCTTACGGCGGCTGCAAGTCAGAGTGGATGAAGTTCGACAATCGCTGGGGCTGATCCGGTCGATGATCGCGGGCCTTCAGCCGGGTAACGCCCGCGTTGCGCTGCCGCCTCTTCCGCCAGATCGATGCGCCTTAGCAGCCGTGGAAGGCTGGCGCGGCGAGATCCTGCATTGGATCCGTACCGGGCCTGAAAATCGGCTGGAACGCTGTAAGATTAAAGACCCGTCTCTCAACAACTGGCCGGCCTTGGTGGAGGCGGTGCAGGGCAATATCGTTCCCGACTTTCCCGTCATCAACAAGAGCTTCAATCTTTCTTATTCCGGGACGGACCGCTGACCATGTTCAAGATTCTGAGAAAATCGGCGCAAACCGGCCTAGTCACGATCCGCTATCCGGAAGCGCCGGCGCAGGTGTCGAAGCAGTTTCGCGGAGCGCCGCGGTTTGACTTTGCCGGCTGGCGCGATGCGCGCTTGGCCGCCGGGGTCTGCCCCACGGAAGCCATTTCCATTCGCGAAGCGGGCGATACCCGGCAGGTTGCCGTCGATTACGGGTTGTGCATCTATTGTGGCGAGTGCGCCGCCGCGGACCCCGCCGCCGTGCAGATGACGCAGCAGTTTGAACTCGCCGCTGCCGACCGGCGCAACCTTGTGGTCACGGCGGAATACGCAGTCGACCAGGAGGGCGTCCAATGTGAGCTGAGACGAATGCACCAAGGCTACCGGCCGGAAGAAGCCAACGAAAAGCTCGCGCGGAAAGTACGTGACCGCATTCATCGGGTTCTGGGGCGATCGCTTGCCATCCGTGAAGTGGACGCCGGCTCCTGCAATGGCTGCGAGGTTGAGATTACGGCGCTGAACAATCCCGTCTATGACATAGAAAGGCTGGGTATTCATTTTGTTGCGTCGCCGCGGCACGCCGACATGCTCTTGGTGACGGGACCCGTGACCCGAAACATGGAACTCGCGCTGGTGAAGGCTTATCGCGCCACGCCGGACCCCAAAGTGGTTGTGGCGGTTGGAGCATGCGGCATTAGCGGCGGAATTTTCGGACGCAACTACGCGACGCTCGGGGGCGTTGACCAGGTGCTTCCCGTCGACGTGTTCATCCCGGGTTGCCCTCCCCGGCCCCACGCGCTTCTGCATGGGATCCTGCTGGCTGTCGGCCAGATCGAGCAGAAAGGGACGCCGCAATGAAAGAGGGACTGCGGCGATTCAAAGCGGAGATCTTCCAAGCTCTCGCGCACCCGACGCGGATCGCCATCGTCGAAGCGCTGCGCGACGGCGAGATGTCGGCGGGAAAGATCATCGAACAATTGGGCTTGGAACAAGCGAATGCCTCGCAACATTTCGCCGTCCTGCGGAGCAAGCAGGTCCTGATTAACCGGAAAGAAGGCAACCAGGTCTTCTACTCACTGCGCGATCCGGTCCTGATCGAAGTCCTGGATATTCTCAAGAGCTACTTCTATTCGCAACTTTCGCAAACCGTGTCGATGCTCAAAGAGATCCGCATGGACAAAAGAAATGCGAAGAAATGACCGGACCGGATCAATCCGCGGGCACGTCACGGTAGCGTCTGGCTTGGCGCCGGATGGTTTTGCCGGCTGAGCCGCTCCAATTTGGTAACCTGCCGTGCTAACCTGCGGGACGACGCGTCCAACTTTTCCAGTGAGGATACCGATGAAAGCACTCCGTACGTTCGCGGCCTGCAGTCTGTTTGCTGCCGTTCTCTCGGCCCAGCAAGGGATCACGCCTCCGAAAACGCAACTCAAGGTTGGCGACGAAGCCCCCGACTTTACGCTTCCCGACACCGACAACAAGCCGGTGAAACTGTCCGATTTTCGCGGGAAGAAGGTGGTTGTCCTGGCATTCTTCGTGGCCGCTTTTACCGGTGGTTGAACGAAGGAACTCACAGCGTACCAGGCTGGTAGCGCGAAATTTGACGAGAACGAAGCGCAGATCTTGGCAGTGAGCACCGATTTTACGGCGACTCTGGGGCACTGGAAAAAGGAACTTGGCGCCACGTATCCGATGTTAAGCGACCACATGCGCAAAGTCTCGGAGCAGTATGGGGTCCTGATTACGCAGCTCGGACTGGCGAACCGCGCGACCTTTGTGATTGACAAGGACGGGAAGATCGCCAGCATTCAGGAGGGCCGCGACGCGGTAGACCCCGCGGGCGCCGAAGACACCTGCAGCCGTCTGGCGCACAAGAAGGCTGCCGGGAATTAGGGGCGGAGAAGAGGTTCAGAGGGCTGCGTGCGAGTATCGCTTTGCGCGCCGGATCGCCTTCATCGGATCATTCATCGGATCATTCGTCGGATCAGGGAGGTGATCGCTGTAGCGTGCGCGTTTGAAGCTCGTCCTGCATCCCGCTCTTGGGTATTTTCCGGATACGGTAGCGAGTTTTAGGGCTGGGATAAACTCTTCAACGTGACTCTTGAGTGGGATGGGCGAGAGCCGCGAGATCACGACCGGCAGTACAATAAAGGGGCATTTGGTGTTCGTTTCCCACTGCGGGCGTGGAGAGCGGATTCGAATCATAAGCGCGCGCTTTGCGGCGCGGACCGAGCGAGTACAATATGAAGAAGGTATCGGCAGTTAAGCGCAGAGATGAATTGCGGCCAGAGTACGATCTGTCG
>DATFZA010000771.1:0-4599 GCA_035314765.1 Bryobacteraceae bacterium | reverse complement strand
GCCCGCGGAGAGACCGTCCGTCTTGTAGCCAATAGTCAGGTTCATCGGCGTCGTTCCGCCCGTTGGCCCAACCAGCAGCCACCCAGACCCCTGATTGGTGACCGAAGTCACCGAAAAAGTTACCTGCGTGGTCGAGTCGGTACTGGTCAGGGCCACGGTCTGAGACGGCGGATTGCTCCCTTTTTGGGTGCTTACATTAATCGCGCTGGGACTGGCATTGAGCAGCGCCGAATTGCTGACGTACATCGTTACCGGCACATTGAGTGGCGAGTTGGCCGCGCCCGCGGAGGTGATCGAAATATTTCCGTTGCATATTCCGGCGGCCCCGAGCGCGTTCGGAGCAACACTCACGGTGACCACCAGCATTGTTGTGCCGCTGGCAGGCGTGGCCGTTGCGAAATTCCCGCAGGCGTTTGACGCGGTCTGTGTCGCAATCGTCACCGGCAAAGGCGATCCGCTGCTGGTCACCATAAAGGTCTGCGCCACCGGTGGAGTCTCGAAGAGTTCGCGGTTGAAAACCAGCGCTCCCTGGCTGGCATTGAGCAACGTCGAGTTTGTGACCGTCAGCACAACCGTATATACGGGTGTATTGCCTGCGCCTTGCGCCGTAAGGTCGATGGTGGATTGATACTTCCCTGGCGCCAATCCCGCCAGCACCTGAGGACTAAGGGAGAGCGAAAGATTTTGCGGTGTGGTGGCGTTCGTGGGACTGACCACCAGCCAGTTGCCTCCGCTGCTCGGCGTTATCTGCACCAGAAAATTGACCGGATTGCCGGAACTGGTCACGCCGACCGACTGCTGAATAGGTAGCGTGGCGGATTGGGATTGATAAGAGAAGTCGGTCTCGCTGTTGCTGAAAGACAGGATCGGCAGCAAACTCACTTGCAGCGTGACAGGCGTGTTCTGCGCGATTCCCGTCGCCGTATTGGTGACTACAACCTTACCGGTATATGTTCCGGGCATCAGCGAAATGGGATTGGCCTGCACCGAAATCGGCGTAGGGGCCCCCGATGCGCCGGCCGTCGCTCCGCTTTGCGGGCTGACCACCAGCCATCCGCCGCCGCTGTCGGTTGTGCCCGTCACCATGAATTGACCCGGCGTGTCGCTCGACAGCAGCAGAACCTGCCCGGCCGGTACGTTGGCGCCAGTCTGGTAGGCGAATGAGAACGACGACGGCGTGGAAGTGATGGTTGGCACGGCGGTGACATTCACCGTCACCGGGACTGTCAGCGAAATTCCGCCCGTGCTCAGAGGGCTAAAGGTAATGGTGGATGTCGCCTGGTTTCCCGCCGGCAGGTTTCCAGGGGTGACGGTGACCGTAAAAGTCGATGCCGTAGTGCCGTTCACGGTAGCGTTTGGTGGATTGACGCTCAGCCAGTTGGGCGTCGCGGAAGCTGCGCTGGCAACGACCGAGCCAAAATTGCTGGTCACTAGGAGCGTCGCCGACTGCGGCGCTGATGCGCCCGGTGGGACGGTGAAGGTAAGACTGGCAGGCGATGAGTTGAACACCGCTCCCGTGGTCCCGCTGCCTTGACAAGTGGTCGCGCCAACACAAAGCGTGACCAGTACGTTCAGGACGCCGACGTTGTTGGAGTCGTCGATAATCTGAATCTGAGTGTTGTAGTTGGTTGCCGAAAGGCCGCTGGCATTAAAGTTCAACGTAAAGGTCGCCGCGGCGCCAATGTTGACCAGTTGGTCGGTCACCGGCGTCACCGTCAACCAGGGCGCGGATATAAGTGCCTTCAACAGGACCGTTGTGCTGCCGTTATTCGTGACGGTCAGCGTGGTTGAGCCCTGCGTGACGCCGATCGCCAGTGGAAACGCGACATTGGGGGGATTGGGTAGCAAGGTGGAAGCGCCGCCGCTGCCGGTTCCGTAATTCAGAGTTACCGGGATAGTGAGCGCAGCAATTCCAGTGGCCTGGGGAGTGAACGTGACCGTCGCGCTATAACTTTGTCCGGGCGTCAGAATTCCCTGTGGAAAAATGTTGACGGTGAACAGTTGGGCCGTATCTGCCCCAATAGTCAACTGGGAGGGAGAAACCGAGAGCCAGGGCTTAGACGCCGCAGACGTCACGGTGATCGGCGCGCCAGTGTTATTCGTCACGCTGACGTATTGCACGTCTTGCGAATTTGGCGCGATGGTGGACGTGATCAGGGTTGTGCTCGCGGTCAGGGATGCGCCGGTACTGGTGCAAGTGGAGGACCCGAGCGTCAGTTGGACAATGACGGTGGCTTGGTTGTACCCTGCTCCGCTAACCGTCAACTGACCTATGGAAAGACCACCTGGCAGCTTTGCCCCCTGCGTTGGATCGATACTGACCTGCACCGCAAAATTCGTTTGCTGGGACGCGGGCGAGACATCGATCCAATTCACGTTGCTCGTAATCGAGAAAGCCGCACCAGCCTGGCTATTGCTGGTGCTCACCGTCAAAATTTGAGTAGGAATATTCGCCGCCGTAGCGCCGCAAAAGGTCAGGTTGGCGGGCGACGTTACAAATGTGTTGCTTTGAGCGTCGGCTGTGTCCGGACAACCCAACGCCAGCGCGGCCAGCGCCGCCATCCCCGCGACGCTCAATCGAGTATTTATATTGGCTTTATTCATGACTTGACTCCCGCTGTAAAGACGCCGGCTCACTTGGCCATAAGCACTTTGAATTCCGTGATCCGGAACTTGTGGGGCGTCGTTCGCGCCGGCCCCCCTGGTCCGGCCCTGCAAATTCCGTATCTAGCGAATCAGTAAACGTTCCATCCATATGTGCAATCTCGAATAGGGCGGGCGCAGCATTCTTCCCATCCCGAACCATCCCCGCTCGAAAACAGGTTTGAGTTTACTAAACGTATCGAAGCCTTCTTGCGCATGATAGTGGCCCATTCCACTGGCCCCGGCCCCGCCAAACGGCAGATCTTCGGCGGCTACCTGCAGCAAGGTGTCATTCAGGCAAACGCCTCCCGAGACCGTTTCCCGCAAAACGCGTTCCTTGAGCCGTCCGCTATTAGTAAATAAATAGATCGCCAGCGGACGCGGACGCCGGTTGATGTAGTCCAGCGCCTCGGTCACCTCCGAAAAGGACTTTATTGGCAGAATGGGCCCAAAGATCTCGTCCCGCATCACCGCCAGATCGTCCGGCGGATTCAGAATCAAAGTCGGCGCCATGCGCCGCACGCCGGCCTCCGCTTCGGAACCCAGACTCAGAACGCTCACCCCGCGCCCCCGCGCTTCCTCCACGTAGCCGCACAGACGGGAATAATTGCGGTCGTCGATCACCGACGTATAGTCGCGATTGGCGAGGCTCCTTGGATACAGGCGCTCTACCGCGGCCTGCAACGCGTTGACCAACTCCTGCTGGCGGCGGGCGGCCACCAATACGTAGTCCGGCGCGATGCAAGTCTGTCCCGCGTTGATCAGCTTGCCGTAGACGATATCCTCCGCTGCCCGGGCGAGGTTGGCGTCATCGGCGACCATGGCCGGCGCCTTGCCGCCCAACTCGAGCGTCACCGGCGTAAGATTCTCACTGGCCGCGCGCATCACCTCCCGCCCCACCCCGGTGCTGCCGGTGAAAAGAAGATGATCGAACGGAAGTCTGGCAAACGATTTCCCCACATTGTCATCGCCTTCGATCACTGTAACAAAATCCGGAGGAAATGTTTTGGCTATCGTCATCGCCAGAAGAGCCGACGTGCGGGGAGTGTGCTCGGATGGCTTCAACATCACGCGATTTCCGGCGGCCAGCGCGGCGCCCAAAGGTCCCATGGCGAGGAAAACGGGGTAATTCCAGGGCGCTACAATTCCCACCACGCCCAGCGGCTGCGGAAGCACGTACGCCTGGGCCATCTGCATAGGCAGCGCCACCGGGCGATACCTCTTTTCCATCCATTCACTCAAATGGCTACGTGCGTGGCGGAGCGAAGTGAGCGAGACATAAATCTCCGAGAACATCACTTCCTGCCGCGAACGCCCGCCGAAGTCCTGGCTGATGGCTTCCGCGAAAGACTCGCGATGCGCCAGCAAAGCGTCAATCAAGCGCGTGAGCGCCTTCTTGCGCTCTCGCGCGTCGGGGAAAAGATGGCGCGCGAAGGCGGCGCGCTGAGCGGCAAACAGTGCCGCAAGATCCGGACCAGACGGCATGCCCGGAGTATAGCGCCGCCAATTGTAGGGCCGACCCCCTGGTCGCTCCAGACGGAGCCGCACGCCAGAAGAACGCGCCAATCTCTAAGGCGCCGGGATCACCGGCACCTTCGCCGCACTGATCGCATCATTGAACCGGATCACCTGGGCCCGCAGTTGCTCCATACTCTGCACCGCGCCGGCGATGGCCGCCTTCACCAGCGCGAACTGCTGCAACTGGCTCTGCGCGGGCGCGGCGGAATAGGATTCCAACGCCTGGATCAGTCCGGTTACGCGTTGCATCAGGGGCTGCAAGCGAAACTCCGGCTCCGGCCGGCTGAGTTCCTCCTTGAGTTCCTCAGGCGACGGAGGCTGAAAGAAATTCCGGCTGGCGAACATCTCCCTCATATCGTCGAGAGTTTTCTTCAGTGCTGTTGCCTGTGTTTTCAGATCTTCGGGAATTTTCGGCGCATCGGGCTTCTTCCACGAGGC
>DATFZA010000770.1:0-7743 GCA_035314765.1 Bryobacteraceae bacterium | reverse complement strand
GGAATCGACAACGAGCTGTATTACATGCCGCAGACGGTGATGCTGTTCGGGGACGCCAAGGCGTTTTTGACGGAGTTGGTGAAACAGGTGCCGGTGATGGCGCCGGCGTAGAGTTAGTTAACTGTTTTCTGGCGGGCCGCGGACTCGCTCCGGCTTCGTTCGTTCTCCTGCTCCGCTCCCTCGCGGCCAAGCGCCCAGGGGACACAGCTACCGTAATTGTGATCGAGAGAACCCCAGCCCGAGCCCGCTGTGTCCCCATCCGCGACGCGAAGACGCCGGTTTCATTCTCTGCCACATATATGAACCGCAAAACTCGCCCATTTCGTTCTTTCTCCTGCGCGCGGGGGTCTGGCACCCCGTTTCATTTTTTCTCGGCGCGCTCCGGTCCGCATCGCGAACTCGGCGGCTTCCATTCTTGCGCGTGCGGTCCATCCGCGTCGCGAACAGGCCGCCTTTCGTTCTTCTCCTGCGCTGCGCCTTTCAGCAATCGGCGGGCTCGCTCAATGCCGGAAGACGCCCCACTCCATGGTGCCTTCCACTGGCCGGTTGTAGGCCGCGGAAAGCGAAATCGCCAATACAGGGCGCGTGTCGCGCGGATCGATGATGCCGTCGTCCCAAAGCCGGGCGGTGGCAAAGTAGCAATCGGACTCGCGTTCGATCTGCTGCTCCAGAGCAATGCGATCGGCGGTCAACTTGGCTTCATCCACGGGCAACTTCGCTTTGATAAGGGCTTCGCGCTTGATGATATCCATGACGCCCGAGAGCTGTTGCGGTCCCATGACGGCGATGCGATGGTTGGGCCAGGTGAAGAGGAAGCGCGGGTCATAGGCGCGGCCGCACATGGCGTAGTTTCCGGCGCCGTAGGAGCCTCCGATCATGACCGTTATGGCGGGAACGGTGGAATTGGAAACGGCGTTGATGAGCTTTGCTCCGTTGCGAATGATTCCGCCTTCTTCAAACGACTTGCCCACCATGAATCCGGTAATGTTCTGAAGAAAGATCAGTGGAATGTGCTGCTGGTTGCAAAGCTCGATGAACTGCGCGCCCTTGGCGGAAGACTCCGACATGAGCACGCCGTTGTTGGCCAGAATTCCGACGGGAAAGCCATGAATCCGGGCGAAGCCGGTGACCAGCGTGACGCCGTATTCGGCTTTGAACTCGAGAAACATGGAGCCATCGACGATGCGCGCAATCACCTCGCGGGCTTCAAAGGGCACGCGAATGTCGGAGGAAACGATGCCCAGCATTTCGTCCGGATCGTAGAGCGGTTCTTCGAATTGATCACGCCGGGGAGTGGGCGGTTTCGGTAGGTTGAAATAGCTGACGATTTCGCGCGCGAGGCGAATACCCTCAGTTTCATCCTCCGCCAGGAAGTCGGACAGGCCGGAAATGCGGGAATGCATTTCGGCGCCGCCGAGTTCTTCTTCAGTGGCGATTTCTCCGGTCGCCATCTTCACCAGCGGCGGGCCGGCGAGGAAAACCTGCGCCTGGCGCTTGACCATGATCACGTAGTCGGACATGCCGGGAAGGTATGCGCCGCCGGCGGTGGAACTTCCAAAGACCACGGAAATGGTGGGAATCCGGTGCTTTGAGCGGCGAGTGAGTTCGCGGAAGCCGCGGCCGCCGGGGACGAAGATTTTGCTCTGCACCGGGAGATCGGCGCCGGCGGATTCCACCAGCAGGATGGTGGTCAGGTGGTTCTGTAGAGCGATGTCGGCCAGGCGGGCGTTCTTCCAGACGCCGGCTTCGCCGGTGGAACCGCCCTTGATGGTGGCCTCATTGGCGATGATCATGCATTCGCGGCCTTCCACCAAGCCGATGCCGGCGATGACGCGCGCGCCGGGCGTTTCATCGCCGATGCCAATTCCCGCTAAGGGGGCGATCTCGAGAAAGTAGGAGCCTTCGTCGAGCAGTAGTTCGACGCGATCGCGCGGGAGGAGCTTGCCGCGTTCGAGATGGCGCTGGATGTATTTTTCGCCGCCGGGGGTGGATTTTTTCAATTCGGCGCGCAGCCGCTCAACCGCGGCGGACATGGCGGCGTAGTTGGAGCGGTAGGTTTCCGAGTGCCGGTCGACGGCGGTGCGAAGGGGTTCCAAAGCGATAACTATCGTAGCGTGACCCGCGCTCGCCAGCGTACTTATCTTAATCTTATCCGCTTCGCCGCAACTCCTGGTAGTTTAAAAACAGATGCGCAAATTAACCTGTTCTCTGTTGTTGTTTACGTCTCTCGTGTTTGGGTCCGGCGAGCTGAGTAATCGCCGCGCGCCCGGCTTTGCGTTGCCGACGCCCGACTACCGCCGCTGGTACGATCTGCAGGATTTTCGCGGCAAAGTGCTCATCATCGAGATCATGTCCACGAGTTGCCCGCACTGCATGCTGACTTCCACTACGCTGGAAAAAGTACGAGACAGGTATGGCGACAAGGTCGGCATCTTGAGCGTGGTGCTGCCTCCCGACAATCAGGAGACGGTGAGCAAGTACATGCAGACCAACAAGATCACCGTGCCGATTGTGGCGGACATGGGGCAAATGACCATCTCCTATATCAACGCCAAGCCGGGCCAGAGCCATCTAGACGTACCGCACCTTTTCCTTATCGACAAGCAAGGGATGATCCGCAACGACTGGGAGTATAACGATTCCAGCAGGCCTGTTTTTGAAGGCCCGGGGCTGTTTCCGGAAATCGAAAAATTGTTCAGGTAGGCGCTTATTCAAATTGCCGGCGGAACTCGGCGAACTGCTCCTTGAGCGCCTCGAACTCCTGGCGCAGTTGCGCCATCTCGGCTTCCAGTGCGGTCACCCGGTCTTGCCGGACCGGCTGCGGTTCTTCCGCGGCTTCCAGCGCGGGTTCGCCGGAAAGAAGATGCGCATAGCGGCCCTCTTTTTCGCCCGGACGGCGCGGCAGCTTCATCACCAGTTCCTGCATGCGGTCCAACACCGACTCAATCTCCGCAATGTCGTCAAAACGGTGCATGCGCTCGGTCCGGTTGCGCAGCTCTCCGCTGGTTTGGGGGCCGCGCAGCATCAGTTCGCAGAGAATTGCGATTTCGCGCCGGCCCAGGTTGAGTTGGTCGGTTAGACGGTGCCCATACTTGGGCACGCGGCTGCCGGCGCCGGTGACGGTGGTCAACAACCCTTTGTGGCGGAGGGACTCGAGCACGCTGTCGACCAGCTCTTCGTCGTAATCCACCACCGGGTCGCGATTGGATTTCTGATTGCAGGCGTTGACCAGCGCGTTTAGAGAGAGCGGATAGTATTCGGGCGTGGTGATTTCTTTCTCGATCAGGGCGCCGATGACTCGCGCTTCGGCTGGCTCGAGGTGCAGGTCCACTCGTATTACAGAGTGGCACAATCCGCAGCGTGCCTTGTCGGCGGGCAGGGGTTACTATCCAGGTTAGCAATCCGCCGGGGTCTTGAAAACCGTGCTCTCCAGTCTAGCGCAGGGGGACACAGCTGCGATAGTTATGCGCTAAAGGCTACGGACTCGAGCCCGCTGTGTCCCCATCCGCGGTGCGAGCGTGCCCCACCAAGTGCCTCCTCGTGCGATCACCCCACATGAGGGAGGGGTTCTGCCCCGGAACCGCGACATTCGACAAAGGAAAATCGGTCATGGTAGCATAAGTCTAGAGGCTTTAACAACTTCCCCCATGGCAAGCAAACCCGCATTCGCCACCGGCGCTCAGATTGAACACAGTAAGTTTGGCTTAGGTTCCGTGCAGATCTGCACGGAAGAGCAGATCGTTATCAAATTCGACGACCACGGTGAGAAGAAATTCGTCCTGTCTATCGTTCTTCCGGCTCTTAAGAAAAGCGACCGCACTCCTCCGGTGGAAAAACGCCGCTCCCCACGCAAAAAGGCAGTGGCTCCGGTTACCGCATAGTGCGATAATCGTTGTAGTCCATGAAAGTCGGCGTCGTCGTTTTTCCGGGCAGCAACTGCGACCACGACGCTTGGTACGCCGTCTCTCACAACCTTCGCCAACCAACTGAGTTTATCTGGCACGATAGCTCGTCCTTGGGCAGCGTGGATGCCGTAATCCTTCCCGGTGGTTTCTCTTATGGGGACTATCTGCGCTGCGGCGCGATCGCGAAGTTTTCGCCCGTGATCCAGGCCATCCGCAAATTCGCCGCGGACGGCGGTCTGGTGATGGGCATCTGCAATGGTTTTCAGATTCTGGCCGAGGCCGGAATATTGCCCGGAGCGCTGGTCCGGAATCAGGGTCTACACTTTGTCTGCCGGCCGGTTCCCATCCGGGTGGAAACGAACCAGTCTCCTTTTACGGCCTCCGCTCAAACAGGCCAGGTGCTGACGCTGCCGGTGGCGCATGGCGAGGGCTGCTACATCGCCGATGAGCGTACGCTGGACGAACTGGAGGCTGAAGACCGCGTGGCGTTCCGCTATCTGGACAATCCCAATGGTTCCCTGCGCGACATCGCCGGGATTCTTAATCCGGGCCGCAATGTCCTGGGCATGATGCCTCATCCAGAACGAGCGGCCGATCCGCTGATGGGTTCCACCGACGGTCGAGTGGTGCTGGAATCAATGATCTCGGCCCTGGTGCCTGCCGGGTCGCATGCAGGCTGAAGCCATCACCCCCGACATCGTCGGGGCGCATCAGCTCACCGCCGGCGAGTATCAGAAAATCATCGCCTTGCTGGGGCGCGAGCCCTCGCTCACGGAACTCGGCATCTTCAGCGTGATGTGGAGCGAGCACTGTTCTTATAAGAGTTCCCGCATTCATCTCAAGAAACTGCCGACGCGCGGCAGGCTGGTGCTGCAAGGTCCCGGCGAGAACGCGGGAATCATCGATATTGGCGGCGGCTACGCCATTGCTTTCAAAATCGAATCGCACAATCACCCTAGTTTTATCGAGCCCTTTCAGGGCGCCGCGACCGGTGTTGGCGGCATTTTGCGCGACATCTTCACCATGGGCGCCCGTCCGCTGGCCGTGCTCGATGCCCTGCGCTTTGGTCCGCTAGACGACGCGAAGAGCGGGGCGCGCAATCGCCGGATTCTCGAGGGCGTGGTCTCTGGGATCGCGCATTACGGCAATTGCTTTGGCGTTCCCACGCTGGGCGGTGAATGCGTGTTTGACGAGTGTTATAGCGGCAATCCGCTGGTGAACGTCTTTGCGCTGGGCGTGTTCAAGAAAAACGAGATTTTTTACGGATCGGCCAGCGGCCTCGGCAATCCGGTGATTTACGTGGGCGCGAAAACGGGCCGCGACGGGATTCACGGGGCGTCCATGGCGTCGGCCGAGTTTACCGAGCAATCCAAACAGAAGCGGCCGAATGTGCAGATGGGAGATCCATTCCTCGAGAAGCTGCTGCTCGAAGCCTGTCTCGAGGCCATGAAGACTGGCGCCATCGTGGGTATCCAGGATATGGGCGCCGCGGGCCTGACTTGCTCCACCTGCGAAATGGGCAGCCGCGCCGGCACGGGCATCGAGATCGATCTGCAACATGTTCCGCAACGCGAGACGGGCATGACCCCGTATGAGATCATGCTTTCCGAATCGCAGGAGCGCATGTTGCTGGTGGCCGAACGGGGCCGCGAGAACGAAGTGTTCCAGGTCTTCCACAAGTGGGGACTGGATGCCGCAACCATCGGGCATGTGACCAGCGACGGCATTTTGCGAGTGAAAGACCACGGCCGTGTGGTGGCCGAGATCCCCAATCGCGCGCTGGCCGACGAAGCGCCGCTCTATGACCGGCCGCACACCAAGCCCTACCGGCCGGCGCCCAGGGAAGGCCCGCCGATTAGGTCTAGCGATCTCAAGGCCGACCTGATTGCGTTGCTGTCATCGGGCGACATTTGTTCAAAGCGTTGGATTTGGGAGCAGTACGATTACACGGTCCGCACCAACACTCTGCAAGGTCCCGGCTCGGATGCGGCCATCATCCGGATCAAAGAAACAGGCACATCCATCGCCATGTCGGTTGACGGCAATGGCCGCTACTGTCTGCTCGATCCGAGGGAAGGCGCCAAGTTGCTGGTTGCCGAATGCTGCCGGAACCTGTCTACCGTCGGCGCCCTGCCAGTGGCGGCGACTAATAATTTGAATTTCGGCAATCCCGAGCGGCCCGAGATTATGGCGCAGTTGGTTGCTTCGATTGAAGGCATGGCGGAAGCCTGCTCGTTCTTCGAAACACCCATCACGGGTGGCAATGTCAGCCTCTATAACGAGACGCTGGGAGAGGGCGTTTTCCCGACGCCCGTGCTGGGGATTGTCGGTCTTTTGAAAACCGCGCCGCCCGCGCCCATGCACTTTCAAAATGCGGACCGTGCGATTCTGCTGCTAGGCAGTTACGGCGAGTGCGACGCGATCCATTTTGGCGGAAGCCAATACGCCAAGACAATCGTCAAATCCTTGTGGGGTTTGCCTCCGCTGCTGAATATGGAAGAAGAGAAAAAAGTTCAGCAGGCGATTCGCGAGATCGTTGAAGGGGGCTTGGTGGAATCGGCGCACGATTTGAGCGATGGCGGCTTTGCGGTTACCCTGGCGGAGTGTTGTTTCGGACCGAAGGAAATCGGCGCCTGCGTGTATCTGGACGAAGAAGGTCCGCTGGAGCTGGCGCTGTTTCATGAAGCGCCCTCGCGAATTCTCATTTCCACCAAGAACCCCAAGGCAATACAGCAGATTGCCCTGCAGCATCGGGTTGCGTGCCTGCAAATCGGCCGCACCAAGGCTGGGCGTTTCGAAATCAGCAACCGAAAGAAATGGGTGATCGACTGCGACGTAAGCGAGTTGAAACAACCCTGGGCGAACGCTCTGGAACGTCTCCTACATCATCAACCATGAACATAAGGGCGGACAAATTTCATGACGAGTGCGGCGTGGTGGCGATCTACGGCCATCCCGAGGCCGCCAATCTCGCCTACCTGGGTCTCTACGCCTTGCAGCATCGGGGGCAAGAGAGCGCCGGAATCTGCACCAGCGACGGACGTCGGACCTACTGCCATAAGGACATGGGGCATGTGGCTGACATCTTCACACCCAGCGTGGTCAACAGCCTGCCAGGGGAACTGGCCATCGGCCATACTCGTTATTCGACAGCGGGCGATACGGTGCTGCGAAACGCCCAGCCTTTCTCGGTCGAATGCAACAAGGGGCAGATTGCCGTAGCTCATAACGGCAACATCACCAACGCCGCGGAACTGCGGAGGGATTTGGAGCGGGAGGGCTCGATTTTTCAGGCGTCCAGCGATACCGAGGTGATTCTGCATCTGGTCGCCCGCTCTCGCGAACGGGAACTCACGGACGCCCTGCGTGAGGCCTTGCTGCAGTTGGAGGGAGCGTTTTCGCTGGTGTTCCTGGCCAACGACCGCATCATCGTGGCTCGCGATCCGCATGGATTCCGGCCTCTGGCGTTCGGCCAGATGAAACTTTCCGGCGGCCGCACGTCCTATATTTTCGCGTCTGAGACATGCGCCTTCGACCTGATCGACGCCACGTACCTGAACGACGTGCAACCAGGAGAAATGGTCAGCGTGGGTCCCGAAGGGCTGACTCGTGGCCTCGGGGGCTTGACCCAGGGCCTCGGGGGCTTGACCCGGGAACGCTACGCGCCGGAACAGCCGCTGGCGCAATGTGTGTTCGAGCACGTCTACTTTGCGCGCCCCGATTCTATCGTTTTCGGCCGGCCAGTGCAGCAATCGCGCGAAAACTTGGGACGGCTGCTGGCGCAGAAATCTCACGTCGACGCCGACGTGGTGGTTCCGGTGCCCGATTCGGGCGTGGC